>JBEBXO010000021.1:0-37636 GCA_040391585.1 Paenimyroides ummariense
TACACTGGTCACTTTAAACCAGAATACACTGGTCACATTCACCAGAATCTACACAGTCATTGCCCAAGTTTTTTATCTTTGATAGGCTGGAAAAAATCCTGTATTAGTTATAAAGGGCATGGTTGTGTAAGTACTTAAGAGTATTAAGAAAAACTTTTTAGAAACTGTAGCACCGCCGCTGGTTAATTAATCATAAGATCACCTTCTTATGAAGACAACTCCCTGTTTTCATCATTATAATCAGCACTGATATATTTTTTGAGTATTTCCTGAAGATCTGCTTTCTTGAAAGGTTTTGGCAGGAAATCATTCATGCCGGACTCGAGACATTTTTCTCTTTCACCTGCAACATTTCCTGCCGTTACACCAATAATAGGTATTTTTTCATAGCCAGGCAGCACCCTGATATTCTGGGTTGCTTCTATACCATTCATTACCGGCATCTGTACATCCATGAGTATAATCGAAAAATATTTGTTACGGCATGCTTCCAACGCCAGCATTCCATTAACAGCTTCTGTTAACACTGCATCCGGCGCAAGCGATTCCATCATTCTTTTATTCAGTACCATGTTTACGGGATTATCGTCTACTAGAAGGATTTCAAGCTTTCGAGCGAACGCATACGAATGTTCAGACGGAGTGGGTGCTATCTCAACAACGTTCCGGTAGGCTGATTTTCGCAAGGTTTTAAATAAATCGTTTGATTTTACCGGTTTTAAAAGCAGATACGAATTTTCTTTATCGCGAATGCTGCTAACTACCTCTTTTTCTTCCGATGAAGAAGAGAGTATAATAAACGGTGTTGTTTCTTTACGATCATCGAAGAGCGTTCTTATTTTTTCAATTGTTTCTACACCAGACATCAGGGGCATGTGGTAATCCATCAGGATCACGTCAAAGCGTTCGCCCTTCATCAGTATCTCCAGAGCTTCTATTCCGTTGGCAGCTGATGTACAGCTGATGTTTTTGTGCGCAAGCATATGCTGAAGGATAATCCTGTTGGTTTCATTATCATCTACTATCAATGCGGTTTTAATGGCGAGTGCCATCTCTTCGTCCGGTTCAGACATCAGATACGGAATTTCGATGTCAAAGAAAAACGTAGATCCTTTTTCCTGTTCACTTAACAGCGATAGGTGCGTGCCCATATATCCCAGGATATTGTTCGATATGGTAAGCCCAAGACCGGTACCGCCATAGCGTTTGCTAATAGAACTGTTTTCCTGGGTAAATGCATTAAAAATATATTTCTGTTTGTCTGCCGGAATTCCTATACCCGTATCTCTTACCGAAAAGCGGAGCACGATGTTGTTATCATCCATCCGTAATTTTTCCACTTTCAGTTCTATTTCCCCTTTTTCCGTAAATTTTACCGCATTCCCAAGCAAATTTATCAGAATCTGCTTTAAGCGGGCTTCATCAGTGAGAAGCGTGCTGGGAAGCCCCTGTTCCACATTAAGCAGAAGCTCGAGATTTTTCTTCTGAGACTGGTAAAGGATCACATTAATAACCTGATCCAACATCTCGTTCAAATTGCTTTCTTCAATAAAGAGCTCCATTTTTCCTGATTCTATTTTCGAAAAATCAAGAATATCATTGATGATATGAAGCAGATTTTCTCCCGAGTCATTGATGTATTTAAGATATTGTGCCTGCATTTCATTGAGGGGAGTTCCCATTAGAAGGTCAGAGAAACCGATGACTCCGTTTAAAGGTGTGCGGATTTCATGGCTCATATTGGCTAGAAACTCAGACTTTGCCTTGCTGGCCATATCGGCGGTTTCCTTTGCATTTTTAAGTTCTGCATTTACCCTTACCGCATCGGTAATATTCTGAATGGAAATAATGATTCCTCCTACCTGATCTTCCGTAAGATACCAAGGTCCTACTTTAATATCGTAATGCTGTATATCTTTTCGTCCTTTTACCTGAAGTGTAAAATCATTATTAACGTAGGTAATTCCCGCCAAAGCATTCTGATAAATCTCCGTTTCATTTCCGTGAACATTTGGCGACGTCGCAGAAAACAGGGGTTGCCCCATAAGATCGGTGTGCTGTATTTCAAATTCCTCTTTCCATCTGCTGCTTACAGCGATATAATTAAGGTCTTTATCAAACATTGCCAAAGGAACAGGAACATCTTTAACAAAAGACTGCATCATGGCTTCCTTCCGGGTAATCTCCAGTAACATTTTCTTGTAAGAATCGATATCCTGAATGATTCCAAAAATTCTATGGCAGGTCTGTTCTTCAAATTCGGGAATTCCTTTTAATCTTACCCATACGGTAACACCGTCACTTCGCAAAAGCTGAAATTCCTCATCGAAAGCCAATCCTTCTTTTGCTGCCCTGTTAAAGAGGTACCTTACTCTTTCGTTATTTTTACCTTCGAAGAATTCAAAGGCATTTTCAAAATTTGGACGAAAACTGCTTTTTACTTTGTGAATTTTCCTTGTACCCTTAGACCAGAACAGCTCACCCGATTTCATGTTGACTTCCCATCCGCCGACCTGTGCCACGTCATTCGTTTCCTCCAGCAATTCTTTCGCATAAGACAGATCTTTTTCCAATATATCACGACGTTTAATATCAGATTTCAATTGTACATAAACAAAAATGGTCGCACTTATGGCTGCAGCCGCAGAAAAAACAATGAATAACACAGACCACATGGAAGACTTGTTTAAATCTCTGTTCTTTACGGCAAGCTGAACCTCTTCGTGCTTAACGAATTCCTGCACCAGCCTGCGACAGGTATCCATACCCGCTTTGCTCTGTAAAAGTTCCTGTGGGGTAATTGAATTTCCATTTCTGCTTTTTTCTATAAGTAAAACACCCTCTTTCATCATCGCTTCTGATGTGCGCAGCAGATCTTGAAGTATATCTGCCTGATGTTGATCTGTAATACTCAGTTCACCGGCTTTAGAAACCAACGACAGATATTCACTTTTACTTGCATTAAAAGGTTCTAGAAAACTTTCCTGATGCGTAAGCTGATATCCGCGGTTGCCTGTCTCTGCATCGAGAAGAGAATTTAATACATCTTTTACAAAACTTATGGATTCCTTACTTTTTAAAAAGCTGGTCCGGTTTTCCATCTGTTTATGTATGCTGACATAAGAAGCTGCGGAACTCGCGATAAGCAGCACCAGGGAAAGTACAATTCCGATTTGGAGATTTCTTATAATATTTTTTTGCATGGACAAATCAATTAATTAACAGTAAACCAAATAAGGCGGAGTCTTTTGTTTTTACTATTTACAGCAAATATAGATGATTTTGCAAATTATCAGTATGTACTTTCTACATATTAAAGCAGATCATAAAAATCATTGTTCAACGATATTAATGAATCAGGAACTAAATTAGAAATCAAGGAATAAAAAAGTCGGAAATAATTCCGACTTTAATACGTAAAATAAATCCGTAAATCTGTTGTAAAAAAAATAATCAACGGAGTTGTTTGGTTTTAGATTTTAAATCAGATATCAAACTTTTTAAAAAGGGCTGTTCTAAAGCTTTCCGGATAATAAGCATACTGTTTGATCCACAAATCCTGTAAAATGTTTTTAATATTTACGGCTGAATAATGTTTGAAAACAAAGTTTTTTGCATTTTCAAAATCAATGCTGCTTAGTTGGTTTGGCAGGAATTCAATTAACGATTTGGCAATGCTTTGCAGTAAAAACACTTGGTTCTGCTTAAATAAAACATCGGAATATTTATTGAGGATAGGTAGTGGAATATCGTCTTGTTCTATAACATCGCACATCTTGGCATAATTGTTTTCATTGTTTAAAATTTCAAAATAAACGTCGACGTATTTGAGGTGTTTGTGAAAAGAGTTTCTTAAACGGGATAAGGTGTTGGCTCTAAATTTTGATAAATACGGTTTGTCATCTAAATGTTGTTGTATGAATTGGTAATCATCAAAATTCGGATCGATTTGAAATTTATCGTGTTTCACCAAGGCTACATTTTTAAAGTTTCCTTGGCTTGTGAAAATTTCCTCTAAAATAAGCAGGTACGGTAAATTATAATCTATTTTACTGTTACGTGAAATACATTTTGAACAATACGCAATAGTTTGTTCTGGATGGATGTTTTTTAAGGCATTCAAAAATTTTATATTGAACGTGTTTTCATAAGGATAAATAGTGAAGTATTCGTTTACTGCTTCAAAATCGTTGTTTTCAACAACAATATCCAACAAAATAGAATTAAACTCTAAACGCAGCGAAAAATCTTCTTCAATATATTCTAAAAGATTTTTTTTGATACATTCCGAAATAAACTTTATACGATTTGGCTTTGCTGTATCGTGAATATGTTTCAAAATTTCCAAATAATAATTGCCAATGGTAAATTCTAAATTAAACAAGTCGTCTACAAAAACAGTTACTTGCTTTTTCCAGGCATCTTCGTCTTGCAGCTGATTGAAAATTAAGGCAAATTTTTCTATAACAGAAAATATGTATTTTGGAAACCGTGTACCTGGAACGGTATATTTTAAGTTTTGAACTGCTAAATTTTCAATGATGCTGATTATTAAAACAAAAGCCTTTTTTTTATCAATTTGCATTTGCATATAATCAAAAACAGGCGCAAGCACTTTGTTTAATAGTTCTAATATTTTTTTTAATTCGTTTAGTTCAATTTTCTTGCGCTTTGCCATGATAGAGGTAAAGCTGCTGGAAATTAATTTTTCTATATCATCTGCTTCATAAGACACTGTTTTTTTTGAAAAATGCATTAAAAACTGCATCTCAACTTCTTTGTTTTGAGTCAGAATTGTTGAAAGCCAGTTGGTTATTTCGTTTGGACTTAAATCTTGTAAAAGTATTTGAGATTCACTTAATTTGGGAGTCTTTTTTTTACGGACTGTTTTAGTAGCAACCGTAGCTGTATCTGCTGAAAGATTTAATAATAAAGCGGTTTTATGAATACAAAAAGCATCTTTCAAGGTGCAGTCGCAAAAAGATTCTAAAACTTCATCGTTTACGATTTTTAGTTTTACATCAAAACTCTGTGTTTCATCATCAACAAAGGCAATGAAATTATTTTGTGTTTCTTCTTCAACCTCACGCACCGTTAATTTGTTCACTTTATTTTTTTTAGCGGTGGTCAATTTGTTGATGTATTGTATTGCGTTCATATTAAAAATCCAAATTATAACGATTGATTCGTATTAAAATTAAAAGAGGTTGTTCCACAAAAAACAACCTCTTAAATATAGTAATAAATATTTTACTTTACCTCTTGCATTAACTTTCTGATAATTGGCGAAATTGCTATTAACACCACTCCGGCAACCAAAGCGTAAATGGCTAACTGATAATACCCGTCGGTATATAAAATCAATTTGTCCATATTGGTTGCGTTTTCGTTAGGCGAAGCCATTCCTGCCCCTAACAAACCTGCAGCATACTGTCCGTAAGCACTAGCCAGGAACCATAATCCCATCATCATACCAACCAATCTGTTTGGCGATAATTTTGTAATGATCGACAAACCAATTGGCGACAAACACAATTCACCAAATGTCATGATTAAATAAGCAGATGTGAAGATGTTTAAAGAAGTGATTCCGTCGGGACCAGCGAAAAATTTGGTCGCATATAAGATGAAGAACGATCCGGCAAGGAATAAAAACCCTAATCCGAATTTTATTACCGTGTTGGGTTCTAATTTGCGTTTAGCCAAAGCAACCCATACCAAACCTAATAAAGGTGCAAATAAAATTACGAAAAAGGCGTTTGAAATGTTATTTACAATGTTAGGATCTATGGTAAAGAAAAGCAGTTCGTTTGTTAAATTGCCTTTGGCGAACAATGATAACGATCCGCCACTTTGTTCAAAAAACGCAAAGAATATAATAGAGAACGTAATGAACAGCAATGCGGCAACCAATTTCTTTTTGATTTTGCTTGATTCCTGTTTTGATAATTCAAAGAAGAAATAAATCAATGCAGCCGGACCAATAGTGTACATGAAATAATCGGTATAATCGGTGTTTTCAATCATGGCGTGAATTAGCGGAATACACAAAGCTGCACCTGCATAAACTGCAATTTCGCGGATGTTTCTTTTCTTAACATCTAAATGAAGCAACGGAGAATTTCCAATTGGTCCCAAAGATTTTTTTGTCAGTAGAAAAATAACAACACCAATAACCATAACGGCTGCCGCTGCAAAAAACGCCAGACTCCAACCGTGGAACTTTCCTAAGTAAACACATAAGGCACCACCTAACAAAGCCCCTATGTTGATACCCGAATAGAACAAACTAAAACCGGCATCGCGTCGTGGATCGCCTTCGTGGTAAAGTTCACCTACCATTGAAGAGATGTTCGGTTTAAAAAATCCGGTTCCGATAATGGAAAGGGTAATTCCGTAATAGAAAAAATGTTCGGGATCAATACCTATTAAAAGGTTACCGATAACCATTACGATTCCGCCAAATACCAACGATTTTTTAAAACCTAAAATTTTATCTGCAAAAACACCGCCTATAAAAGTAAATGCGTAAACGAATGCCTGTATGGCACCGTATTTTAAATTGGCGTCTTTGTCTGACAATAAAAGCATATCGACCATAAAAATTGCCAATACACCGCGCATTCCGTAAAAACAGAAACGCTCCCACATTTCTACCAAAAATAAATACCACAGCTGTTTAGGGTATTTACCTTCAAAATTTCTTATTGTTTCTAACTGTTGTTGATCAGTTGCTGTCATATAAATATTGTTTGTTTTCTTGAAAAGATTTTTTACAGTTTCAAATGTACTAAAATATTACAGTTTATCTAAAATGTAATCTTTAATCTTGTTGTACAATTGCTCGCGTGTTTTTCCGCCATAAATACCGTGGTTTTTATCGGGATAGATCAACCAGTCGAAGTTTTTGTTCTGTTTGACCAATTCGTTAATCAGTACCATGGAATTTTGCACGTGAACATTGTCGTCTGCCGTACCATGAATCAGTAAAAAGTTGCCTTTTAGGTTTTTTGCGTAGGTAATGGGTGAGTTGTTATCGTACCCCGATGCATTTTCATGCGGCGTGGTCATAAAACGTTCTGTGTAAACCGAATCGTAAAAACGCCACGATGTTACTGGGGCAACAGCTACGGCTGTTTTAAACACTTCTGGAGCCTGGAACAAACAGTTACTGCTCATAAATCCGCCAAAACTCCAACCCCAAATACCTATTCTATCGGCATCAATATAGGGTTCTTTTGCTAATTGTCTGGCTGCGAAGATTTGATCTGCAACCTCGTATTTACCCAGTTCTTTTTGAGTAATCTTTTTAAAATCGGCACCTTTGTAACCTGTTCCGCGACCGTCTACACTCACCACAATATAATCGTGTTGGGTTAACATCATATGAAAATAATCGTCGGATACAAACCATCTGTCGGCAACCTGCTGCGATCCCGGACCTGAATATTGATGCATTAAAACCGGATATTTCTTTTTTGGATCGAAATTTTTTGGTTTGTAGATATAAGCATTCAAATTGTTACCCACTTCGTTTTTAAATGTGGTAAACTCCTTTTTAGGAAGATCGTACTTTTTAAGTTTTTCTTCTAAAGCATTGTTGTTTAAAATTTCCTTAATCATTTTTCCCGATGCCGATTCGTGCAGACTAACCGATGGCGCTTGGGTACTTGAAGAATGATTGTTGATGAAATACTTAAAATCGGGACTGAAAGTGGCGCTGTTTGTACCGCTTAAAGTTGATAGCTGTTTTTTGTTTTTACCGTTTAGCTGAATGCTGTACACATCGCGTTTGATAGATCCGTTTTCAACCGATTGGTAATAAATGGTTTCATTATCAGGATTGTACCCGTAATAATTGGTTACCTCCCAATTGCCCGAAGTTACTTTGTTGTTTAAACTACCATTGCTGTTGTAATGATAAATATGGTTGTAACCGTCTTTTTCGCTTGTCCAGATAAAACTGTTATCGTTTAAAAAAGTCAGATTATCGGTAACATCAACGTATGCTTTGTCTTTTTCGGTTAAAATGGTGTGTGCTTTAGCCGAATTTACATCAACAAAATACAAATTCAATTCGTTTTGATGACGATTTAAGGTTTGTACGCTTAATAAATTGGTGTTGTTGGTGAATTTGATGCGCGGAATGTAATAATCTTTGGTGTCATTTAAAGCAACATTTTTGGTTGATGCTTTAGAAACATCATACAGATGCAGACTCACTTT
Source organism: Paenimyroides ummariense (assembly GCA_040391585.1). Classification (GTDB taxonomy): domain Bacteria; phylum Bacteroidota; class Bacteroidia; order Flavobacteriales; family Flavobacteriaceae; genus Flavobacterium; species Flavobacterium ummariense_A. The sequence goes on from JBEBXO010000021.1 coordinate 8,227, forward strand.
TGAATTGTTTTCGCCGGCTTTTGGATATTTAAAAACCTGTTGGGTTGGATACAGTTCATTACCGTAAACATCCATAGAAAAGGTTGGAACATCGGTTTCATCAAAGCGAATATACGCTAATTGCGATCCATCGGCATTCCAGTCAAAAGCGCGTACAAAGGCAAATTCCTCTTCGTACACCCAATCGGTAATACCGTTAATGATGCTGTTTCTTTTTCCGTCGGTAGTAATCTGCGTTGTTTTTTTAGAAGCTACATCAAAAACATACAGATTGTTTTCAAAAGCGTAGGCAATTTTGCTTCCGGTTTTATTTAACAAAGGTTCTTGTATAGCATTCTCGCTGATTTTTATAAGTGATTTTGTAGCAATATCGAACAAATAATAAACCGCGGTAAACGAATGTCGGTAAATAGGATTGCTGTTGGTGGCAATTAAAATTTTATCGTCGGTTTTATTGATGGTGTAGTCATCAATTGAATTTATTTCGCCAAAAGAACTGCTGTTAAACAAGGTAGCTACCTTTTCAAGTGAATTAAAATCGTGTGCGTCTATAGTAAACGACTTGTTTTTTTGATCGTAATTTAAAACACTGTACTGGTTTTTGGTATGTAAGGTATTTAAGGCATTTAACTGGTTGGTTCTAAAAGTGCCGTTCCAAATTTGGGCAACCTCAATTTTTTGTTGCGCCTGTATAGTGGTGATTGGTGCTGCAATAAGGGTAGACAGCAGTAAAATTTTCTTCATAAATAAAGCTGAAAATTAAAAAGGGGAATTTAGGTATTTTTTTTGGTTTTTCAAGTTGATAAGATTTTGAAATTGATTTTTGAGTGATTTTTGAAACTGAAAGATAATGATGCTAAAAGATTAATTTTTATAAATATTTCCTTTTTGAATTTCTATCTTATCTTTCCAAATTTTTCTATTGTTTACAACATATTTTTCAATACCGCTACTTGTTGTTATGAAAAGTCCGTTTGGAATTATACCTAAAGTGTAACAGAATCCAATTTCTTTAATGTCTTTTAATAAAATAGTTTGGCTATGATTTTAGAATATTGAAATTATGAGATTTGAATTGAACACTATCAGTTAGCAAGTATAATTTACCTCCAACAGCTTCCTTGTTTACAAAATGATTAGCCCGCCTGAATAAATAATTTTTTGCCCTTCAATATTTTAATTTGTGTTTGATTTTGAAACGTTTTAGATTTTGCAAACAGATAAATTGCAGTTCCAAAAAATAAACCTGATGCAATTCCTGAAATTATACCATACTTACTATTATACATTAAGGTAAATACAACTCCCATTGAAATTCCAAAAAATATTCCTGCTAAAATTGAATTTTTAATTTCTGCCATTTTAATTTGTCTGCTAGAATCAGTACTACAATTTTCAAATATATAAATCTATCCTTTCTAATAAAATCATCTGTGCATCTGTGGGAAAAAAATAATAGGTAACATCTGTGGGGAAACCAAACATAAAAGCCAAACCCAAAAAAACGTATCTTTGCAAAAATAAAATAGTATTATGGGTACGGTGAATGGTTTTTCTAAACTTACAAAAGAACAAAAGATAGATTGGTTGGTTTCAACTTATTTTCAAAACAATCAAGCTACGGTACAACTTTTAAAATCATATTGGAACAGCGACGCACAATTGCAAAAACTACATGATGAGTTTATAGAAAACACCATTACTAATTTTTATCTGCCTTTAGGTATTGCACCCAATTTTATCATTAATAATAAAACGTATGCTGTGCCAATGGTTATCGAAGAAAGTTCGGTAGTTGCGGCAGCGGCAAATGCAGCAAAATTCTGGAGCAAACGCGGTGGTTTTAAGGCAACGGTACTTTCTACCGAAAAAATAGGCAACGTACATTTTATGTTTGGCGGATCTAAACAGAATCTGGTACAGTTTATTGAAACACTACAACCTGTTTTTAGAAATCGCACTGCCGATATTACCAAAAACATGAAAAAACGCGGTGGCGGTATTTTGGCAATTGAGTTGGTTGATAAAACAACCGAACTGGAAAATTATTATCAACTACACGCAACTTTTGATACCAAAGACAGCATGGGTGCTAATTTTATTAATTCATGTTTAGAAGAATTTGCCAATGTTTTGCGTGAAGAAGTATCAGGTTTTGATCTTTTTTCTAACGAAGAAAAAGAATCGCTGCAGGTAATCATGTCTATTTTGTCTAACTATGTGCCGAATTGTTTGGTACGTGCCGAAGTTTCTTGTAAAATTTCCGATTTAAAATCGAAAGAAATAGAAAATCCGCAGGAATTTGCCGAGAAATTTGTACAGGCAGTTCGCATTGCCGAAATAGAAACTTATCGAGCCGTAACGCATAACAAAGGGATTATGAACGGGGTTGATGCGGTGGTGTTGGCAACAGGTAACGATTTTAGAGCTGTTGAAGCCGGCGTACATGCTTTTGCTGCTAAAAATGGTAAATATACTTCGCTTTCACATGCTGAAATTGTGAACGATGATTTCCGTTTTTGGATCGATTTACCTTTGGCTTTAGGTACGGTTGGCGGATTAACCAATTTGCACCCTATGGTAAAATTCGCTTTGGAATTGTTAGAAAAACCCAATGTTAACGAATTAATGGAAATTATTGCGGTTGCAGGTTTGGCTCAAAACTTTGCTGCGGTAAAATCGTTAACTACCACAGGCATTCAGAAAGGACACATGAAAATGCACATTATGAATATTTTGAATCAGTTAAAAGCGACTGAAACAGAACGTCAGGCGGTAACAGAATATTTTAAAGATCAAACAGTTTCACACAGCGCAGTTGTCGATTTTATTGAGAATTTACGAAAATAGTTTGTAAGAGATATTTTTTCAAAACTTACTTTATGATAAATTTCAATGGACGAAATAGAACAATAATAAAACTTTTGCTCGAAGCAGCTAATTTTGTTGATAGTAAATACGATGCTCAAAGACAAAGAGTTAATTTTACTGAATTTATAGAGAGAAATGAATTTGAGCTTGCTCTTGATTCTTTAATTGAATTATCTGATGAAGTTGATGTGTGTTTTGAATATGGATTTTGGATGAATCTTAAACAAGCTGCAGTTATAATGAAGTTGATTGATCAAAAGAAAATAATTGATCAAAAGATTTCAGACTTTTGAAATGAAAAACCAAAGTGTTTAAAAAAATAATTATGGAATTTTACAGCAACGGAAAATTATTTATTTTAGGTGAATATTATGTGTTAGAAGGTGCCAAAGTATTCGCTTTACCTACAAAATACGGTCAGTATTTAAAAGTATTTCCCATTAACACACCTGTTTTAAGCTGGAAAAGTTACGATGCCGATGGATCTGTTTGGTACAACGATGAAATTGCCGTTGCCGATATTTTATCGAATAATCAAACATCTACAGATAAAATACGCAACACCTTAATAGATATTTTACATCAAGCACATTTAGTCAATCCAAAAGTTTTAAATAACGAAGGTTTTGTGGTAGAAACCGAATTAACGTTTCCTCGTAATTGGGGTTTGGGCACCTCATCAACCTTAATAAATAATATTGCGCAGTGGTTTCAAATTGATGCTTTTCAGTTATTGCAAAAGTCATTTGGTGGCAGCGGATATGATATTGCCTGTGCACAAAACAATGTTCCGGTAACGTATCAGGTAAAAAACAATCGGCCACTTGTTGAGCAGGTTGCTTTTAATCCCGGTTTTAAAGATCAGATTTACTTTGTGTACTTAAACCAGAAACGCGACAGCAAAGAAGCAATTGCAAACTTCAAAAAGAAACAAAAAGATTTATCCGAAGAAATAAAAACAGTTTCCAAAATGACCGATGAATTGCTGCAGATTCAAAATTTAGAAACATTTATTACTTTTTTTAAAACCTACGAACAAAATTTAAGCGCCATTTTAGAAACGCCTACTATTCAGGAGCAATTATTTCCTGATTTTGCCGGCCTGATAAAAAGCCTAGGCGGTTGGGGTGGCGATTTTGTAATGGTTGCCAGTAAACAAAACCCGACAGATTACTTTAAACAAAAAGGATACACAACCATTATTCCGTATAACGATATGATTTTATAAGTAAAAAGGCATCAGTTTTCTTGATGCCTTTTTCGTTGTTTGTTGTTAAATTAATAACGGTTAAATTAGAGAGGTTTGTTGTTGTTATTTTTCAGGACGCAATTTGTCGCTGTATGTTATTTTATACGGTTTGTCGTCATTTTCATTGCTTTTCATAACGTATATAAACTTGTGCTTGTGGGCTTTGTCTGTTTTTAGATAAATTGTTTTTTTGGTAGCCTTGTCGTAAATACTGGTTTCTTCGGTATTTAAAATGCGCATGTTTTTTGCCAAACCCGTTCGTTTGTTTGTTAAAATGCTGCCTTTGTATAACGTTTCGTTATCGTTTTTTACAACCACATCTTCACCGTTAAATCCTTGGGTGAAAAATAAAATAGAATATTGTTTATCTGTGGCTTTGTAAGCTTCTAAAAATTTAAGTTTAGCACTTTCGCTTACGGCTCTAAAATCGTTTTTTACCTGTTCAGTATAATAAATAGATTCTGCTTTTTTAACTAATTCTTTTTTTTCTTCTTTTTTATCTGCTGATGATTTTACCGTTTTAGTTGTTTTACATGAAGCAAAAGCTAAAATGGCAAACAGAAAGAATATTCTTTTATAGGTAATAAATTTCATTGTAAAGTATGTTGTTCGTTATCTTTGTAAAATTACAATTACAAATTGCCGATAAAACAGCATAAACCGTTCCATTTTTGTAAAACACCTGATAATAGTTGGTTAAGGAACCGGGTGATATGTTTTTGTCTACATTTTGTAGAAAATTATTGTAGAAAATGATGCACACATTTGACGTGATTGTTGTGGGCGGTGGCGCTTCGGGTTTTTTTGCGGCCTTAAATTTAGCTGAAGAACGCCCCGATTTAAAAATTGCCATTTTAGAACGTGGTAAAGAAGTTTTATCAAAAGTTAAAATATCGGGTGGCGGACGTTGTAACGTAACACATGCATGTTTTGTTCCTAATGTACTGGTGAAATTTTATCCGCGGGGCGAACGGGAATTAAAAGGACCTTTTGCTACTTATTGCACTGGTGATGTAATGGATTGGTTTGATCAGCGCGGGGTGGCATTAAAAATTGAAGAAGACGGGCGCGTGTTTCCCGAATCGGATAATTCGCAAACAATTATCGACTGTTTTTTAGATCAGGCTGCGCAACTGAATATTAAGATTATAACCCAGACCATTGTACAAAATGTGGTAAAAGAATCTGATTTTTGGAACATAGAAACTACCAAAGAAAAGTACACATGCAGCTATGTAATTATGGCAACGGGCAGCAATACCAAAATCTGGGATTTATGCACCAGTTTAGGTCATTCTGTTGTTCCGCCGGTTCCATCATTGTTTACCTTTAACACAAAAGACGGGCGTTTACAAGATTTAATGGGCGTGTCTATTGCAATGGTATCATTAAAAGTAAAAGGAAGCACGTTAAAAGCCAACGGGCCTTTATTAATAACACATTGGGGGTTAAGCGGACCGGCTATTTTACGGTTGTCGGCTTGGGGAGCCAGAGAATTATTCGACAAAAGTTATCAATTTGATTTAATTGTAAATTGGACAAACGATTATGTTTTTGATGAGGTGTTGGAAGAATTAATGCAGAATAAAATCGAAAATCCTAAAAAAACCATTGCTAAATATCCACACTATAGTTTAACTCACCGTTTATGGCAACATCTGGTAAAAGCTTCCGAAATTTCTGACACCGTAACTTGGTCCGATGTTTCAAAAAAACAAATGGTTAAATTAGCAGAACAATTAACGCAATGTACCTTTGCAATTAACGGAAAAAGTACGTTTAAAGACGAGTTTGTTACCGCAGGAGGAATTGAACTAAAAGAAATCAATTTTAAAACCATGGAAAGTAAAGTGGTAGAAAATTTGTATTTTACCGGTGAAGTTTTAAATATTGATGCCATTACCGGAGGATTTAATTTCCAGAACGCATGGACAACAGGATATTTGGCAGCACAAGCAATAGCAGAAAAATAAATTATGATTAATATAGAAAATTATAAAACAGTTTCGTTTTTAAAGTTACAAAATAGTGGATCATTCACCCATTCCGCACCAAGTAATATTGCTTTGGTAAAATATTGGGGGAAAAAAGAGAATCAAATTCCAGCGAATCCTTCATTGAGCTTTACACTGAATAATTGCAAAACCATTACGACTTTGCAATATGAACCAAAAACAGAAAAAGGCATTTCGTTTGATTTATTGTTTGAAGGACAGCCAAAAGAATCATTCCGACCAAAAATTCAAAAATATTTTGAACGTATTCAAGATCTGTGTCCCTATATTTTAGACTATCATTTTACAATTGATACGCAAAATACCTTTCCTCACAGTTCAGGTATTGCTTCATCGGCTTCGGGAATGGCGGCACTATCTGTAAATATTATGGCATTAGAAAAATTGGTTGCACCTGATCAGTCAGAAGATTATTACAATCAAAAAGCATCTGTTTTAGCGCGATTGGGGTCGGGCAGTGCTTGTAGAAGTATCAAAGGAAACATTGTGGTTTGGGGACAAACCGAAAGTATTGAAAACAGCACCAATTTGTTTGGGGTTGAATTTCCTTATGAATTGAACCTGATTTTCGAAAACTATCAAGATACCATTTTATTGGTAGATAAAGGCGAAAAACAGGTTTCTAGCACCGTTGGTCACGAATTAATGCACAATCACCCGTTTGCACTACAACGTTTTGCACAGGCACATACTAATATAGCACATTTAAAAGATGTTTTAAAAACAGGTAATTTAAAGCAATTCATTGCTTTGGTAGAAAGTGAGGCTTTAACCTTACATGCCATGATGATGACTTCTATGCCGTATTTTATTTTAATGAAACCAAATACTTTAGAAATTATCAATCAAATTTGGAAATTCAGAGAAACAACCAACATTCCTGTTTGCTTTACGTTAGATGCAGGTGCCAATGTGCATGTTCTGTATCCAAATTCACATAAAAAAGAAGTTCAAAGTTTTATTGCAGACAAACTGGCAACCTACTGTCAGAACAATCAGTTTATACATGATGAAATGGGATTTGGTGCACAACAATTATAATATATTTTATGCAACAAGAAAAATGTACCCATTGCCATAAACCATTGGTTTGCAAAGCAGACGATATTAAAAATTGCGATTGCCAAAAAGTTGAATTGCTTGATGAAACCGTAGCTTTTTTATACGAAAAAACACAACACGATTGCTTGTGTAACAATTGTTTAAAAAAGTTCGATGAAATGATGAAGTTTGCACAAACCAATAAATTTCCGAAACGACCAGCAGAAATGGTAGAAGGTTTGCATTTTTATATGGAAAACGGCTACTTTGTTTTTACCGAAATGTATCACTTTTTAAAGGGAAGATGCTGTAAAAACGGGTGCCGCCACTGTGTTTACGGTATTCATAAATAGTTGAAAAAGCTATTAAATTAATTTGTACATTTGTTATACAAAATAAAACGATATGAAAGGGCCTTTATTTTATTCAAAAATTTTATTGTTTGGTGAATACGGAATCATTAAAGATTCTAAAGGATTAGCGATACCTTACAATTTCTATAACGGAGCTTTAAAGATTGATGAAAACCCGGGTGAAATTGCCCAGAAATCAAATCAAAGTTTAAAAGCTTTCGCTACTTATTTGAATAATTTAACAGCAAATGAACCAGAATTGGTACAGTTTGACTTAGATGCTTTAAATAACGATGTAGAAGCAGGTATGTATTTCGATTCCAGTATTCCGCAAGGGTACGGGGTAGGAAGTAGTGGTGCGTTGGTTGCTGCTATTTACGATAAATACGCTGAAAATAAAATTACTGTTTTAGAAAATTTAAATCGAGAAAAGTTATTAACCCTTAAGAAGATTTTTGGAAGAATGGAATCCTTTTTCCATGGAACTTCATCTGGTTTAGATCCTTTAAATTCCTATTTAAGTCTGCCTATTCTCATCAACTCTAAAGATCATATCGAACCTACCGGAATTCCTTCTCAAAAAGAAGAAGGGCAGGGTGCGGTATTCTTAATCGATTCTGAAATGGTGGGCGAAACAGCTCCTTTGGTGAATATTTTTATGGAAAATCTTAAAAACGAAGGTTTCCGTAACATGATAAAAACACAGTTTAACAAGTATACAGAATTGTGTGTGGAAAGTTTTGTTAAAGGCGATTTTAAAGCGGTGTATAAAAACACAAAACAGTTGTCTAAAATTGCTTTAAACCATTTTAAACCAATGATTCCTGAAAAATTTCACAATGTTTGGCAACAGGGAATCGATACGAACGATTATTATTTGAAATTGTGCGGATCGGGCGGCGGCGGTTATATTTTAGGTTTCGCACCTGATTACGACAAAGCAAAAGAAGCGTTAAAAGATTACAAATTAGAATTGGTTTACAGATTTTAAAAAATGGCAACTTCACGACAACTTAAAAGAACATTATTAAAGTTTTTCAGTTTCTTTTCGGTAATTCGTGGATACAATATAGCTGTTGTAGTATTGGCACAATATTTATCGGCAGTATTTATATTTGGCTCTCATTTGAGAGCCATCTCTGTTTTAAAAGACGCCGATCTTTTACTCATTATTTTAGGTAGTGCGCTGGCAATAGCTTCTGGTTACATTATAAATAATTTTTACGATACCGAAAAAGATTTAATTAACCGCCCCAATAAATCGCAGCTTGATAAATTAGTAAGTAAAACCACACAATTGCGAACTTATTTTGCTTTAAACTTTATAAGTGTTTGTTTGGCTTGGTTGGTTTCTTGGCGCGCGGCTGCCTTTTATGCTGTGTACATTTTTTTACTTTGGTTTTATTCGCACAAAATAAAAAAGAACCTGCCCATAGTTGCAAATATTACCGCATCGATATTGGTATTAATGCCGTTCTTTGGTATTTTAATGCATTTTGCAAATTTTAGCTGGGGTATTTATGCGCATGCGTTTTATTTGTATTTAATTCTTTTAATACGGGAATTTGTAAAAGATCTGGAAAATATAAAAGGCGATTTTGCCAACAACTATCAAACGGTTCCGGTGCGTTTTGGGTCAAAAACATCAAAAATAATTATTGCCTTTTTAACTGTTTTAACGTTATTGCCTGCTTATGCGCTAATTTGGTATTATCAGGTAGGTTATATGCAGTATTATTTTTATGTAAGCAGTGGTTTGTTGTTAGCTTTTGTGATTTTTCTGTTTGATGCCCAAACCCAAACCGATTTTAAAAAACTGCATATTTTATTAAAACTCATTATTATTTTAGGTGTTCTTTCTATTGTTTTAATTGATCCGAATGTAATCATTAACGGAAAAAAATTAGTTACACCTTATTTGTAAAAGCAAAAATCCTGTAAAATTATTACAGGACTTTAGTTTATAAGTTAGGTGTGTTTGTATCGGAAGAAACCGTAGGCTCTACAACAACTCTTGGTCTTGGTTTAACTCTTGCAAAGAAAAAGTACAAACAGGTTATAAACCAGCCAGCCCAGAACAAGTATCCGCCTGCGTGAAACTGACTATTCATGTATTTATGACTTGTAGATGTAAAATCGTAAAATGTATAAATTAACCCTAATAACCCTAAAATAATCAAGATTAAATTAACCAAACTAAAGTTTTTGTAAGTGGTGATTCTTTTAACAATCCATAAAACAGCAATCAGCAGCAACTGAATAATTAATACAGCAGCAAAACCTTTATACCACGTTTTCATAAAGCCGTATTCTGTGTAAACTGTAGAAACGCCTATTTTACCGATTAACGACATTTTTGATAATAATATGCCGGATACCAAACTTATAATTACCTGTATAAGTACTAAAACAATCCATTTATTTTTTAACATAACCGTTCATTTTTTATTCTTACTGTAAAGATGCTAAATATTCTCGTATCTTTGTAAAAATTTTTTCGAAATGAATACGCGAGGAGGCAACAACGGCAATAAAAATAACAGAAAATCTTCTTTTTCTAAAGGAGGTTCTAACGATAGAAACAGAACGGGATCTAAACCAACAAATTCTAAATTTAGTAAACCTTTTAATAAAGAAGACAAACCTTTTAAAAAATGGGATAAGCCGGTAAAGGCAGATAAACCGACTGTTTTAAAAGACGATACCACGCGTTTAAATAAATACATTGCAAATTCGGGCGTTTGTTCACGTCGCGATGCCGATTTATACATTCAGTCTGGTAACGTAACCGTAAATGGCGAAGTTGTTACCGAAATGGGCTACAAAGTTAAACCGAATGATAAAGTTGTTTTTGACGGTGTTTTGTTGAATCCAGAGAAAAAAGTGTATGTATTATTAAACAAACCAAAGGGTTTTTCCGCTTCTGAAGACGAAAAGTTATCAAACGCTTATGAGTTGGTCCGCAATGCGTCAACATCTTTCTTAAAACCGGTAGGACGTATGGATAAAACCACGGTTGGTTTAATTTTGTACACCAATGACAATGATATGATTCAGAAATTTACCAATGCAGCACAGCATTCGGCTAAATTGTATCAGGTTTCGTTAGATAAGAATTTAAAATTTGAAGATTTAGAAAAAATCCAAACAGGTGTTTATATTAACGAACATAAAGTATGGGTAGATGAAGTTTCGTATGTTGAAAACCAGCCAAAAAGCGAAGTAGGTATCAAATTGAAATCATCGAACGTAAAAACGGTACGCGCGGTATTCGAGAAATTAGGTTATAATGTAATTAAATTAGACCGTATGATGTTTGCCGGATTAACAAAATGGGGATTAACCCGCGGACAATGGCGTTTTTTAACCGACCAAGAAATCATCAACTTAAAAAATATCAGATAACAAAAAAGCGTTTCAAAACAGAAACGCTTTTTTTATGCCTTTTTTAAAAAGTTCGATTTACTGTAAAATAAAATAAACTGGTAAACGTGCAACGAAGCTTCACCTTCGGTCATTCCGTTATACATTAATCTGCGCATTAATTTGGTATAATCTTCGGTTTGTTTAAAGCGTTTGTGCTGGTAATCTTTAAAAAGCTTTAATTGATTATAGGTAAAGGTTTCAGTTCTGCCAATGTTTCCCTTTTGAATTTCAAACACTATGTAGTTGTCATAAACAGGTTTTAACGTATCGTTTGCCAAAAAATTTTCTGTGCCCAGGCCAATATCAAACAAACCATTTACCCAGTTTAAAAACATAGGTTCGTTTTTTTTGTTTAATTCGGCAAGTACCGATACGTCTTTTGTTTTATGATTTTTTCCGTTGATGTAAATATTGTTCAGAAAGAATTTGCTGTCTTTCACTTCAAACGCTGCAACATAATTTCTGTTAACAATTGTAGTATCGATATTGGGAACGGGACGTTTATCGGGATAATATCTGAAATATTGTTCCATGTGGTGGTAACGATACGGGTAGGCGGTGCCGTTCCAAATAATGGTTTCGGGTTCATATTTTTGCGCCCAAGTAAAAAAGCTGCCTAACAGAATAATAAGTGTGTAAAAGTGTTTCATAAGCTTAAAAAAAATACCGACAAACGCCGGTATTAATTATAATGAAAACGATATTAAAAATCGTCGAATTCTACGTTTGTGTAGCTTTTTTCAGCAGCTAATTCTTTTTTAAAGTCTTTTTGATGTCTTTCAGAAATAACTTCTTCGCCTTTTTGATCTAACACATAATCGGTCATTTCGTTTAAGATTTCTTTAAAAGAAACAAAATCTTCTTTGTAAAGGTAAATTTTGTGCTTTTTGAAGTGGAACGATCCGTCTTCTTCGGTAAACTTTTTACTTTCTGTAATTGTTACGTAGTAATCATCTGCTTTGGTAGATCTTACATCAAAAAAATAAGTTCTTCTGCCGGCTCTTAATACTTTAGAGAAGATTTCCTCTTTTTCTAGCATTTCCTGGTCTCTCATGTCCTTTCGTTCTGTTAAAAATTTTACATCTTTTCAAAAGTCTAAAAAAAAACTAATAAAACAAAATTTAAATTACATCTTTTTCGGCTAATTGTTTATTATATAAATTGTAGTAATAGCCTTTTTGGTTTAACAGTTGATTGTGAGTGCCTTGCTCTATAATTTCACCGTCGTTTAAGATAATGATTTTATCGGCATTCTTGGCAGATGATACCCTGTGTGTTACAATTATAGTGGTTTTTTTAGCCGAAATATCTTTTAAATTGTTCAGGATACGTTCTTCGGTTTCGGTATCTACGGCAGATAAACAATCGTCTAACAACAAAACAGGAGCATCTTTAATTAAAGCACGCGCTATGGAAACCCGCTGTTTTTGTCCGCCCGATAAAGTAATTCCACGCTCACCCAAAATAGTTTCGTAACCCTTTTCAAAACGCATAATGTTCTTGTGAACATCGGCAATTTTGGCAAAATGTTCAATTTCTTCTTGCGATGCATTTTCTTTACCAAACTGAATATTACTTTTAATAGTGTCTGAAAACAGGAAAGCATCTTGAGGAACAACGGCAATCTGATCGCGCAAATTTTCAACATTTAAATCTTTAATATTGATGTTATCAATAGAAATCGATCCGGAAGAAACATCGTACAACCTTGAAACAAGCTGTAATATGGTTGATTTTCCCGATCCGGTTTTCCCCAAAAAGGCAACGGTTTCACCTTCGTTAATAGTAAACGATATATTGTTTAAAGCGTGAATTTTTGTGTCTTCGTAAATAAAATGAACATTGTTGAATTCGATCTTTCCTTTTAAAGTGTGTTTTTCTAATGTTGTTGATTGAATCGATGGAACTTCATTTAAAAATTCGTTAATACGTTTTTGAGAAGAATCGGCTTCCTGAACCATAGACGATACCCAGCCTAACGATGCAATTGGCCACGTTAACATATTAATGTATAAAATAAACTGTGCAATAACACCAATTTCGGTAATACTGCCGTTTATGTACATACGTGCGCCTATGTAAACAACCAATAAATTACTGATACCGATTAGTAAAATCATTAACGGACCAATTAATGCGTTGGTGTATGTTAAGCGCATAAATTTGTTTTTACTTTCGGTTGTTGCTTCGTTATACGCATTGTTTTGCTTGTCTTCTAAAGTATAGGCTTTTATAACACGGATTCCTGAAAAAATTTCTTGTGAAAAAGACGATAATTTTGAAAGATTTTGCTGGTAAGCAAAACTACGTTTGTTAATTTCGGTACTTAATTTATACATTAAAACTGCCAGAAACGGAACCGGAATAAGCGAATACCACGTTAATGTAGGCGATATAATATACATTTGTACAATTACAACGGCCATTCTAAAAACCGTGTTTATAGAATACATAACCGCCGGACCAACATACTGACGTACTTTGGCAACATCTTCTGAAATACGGCTCATTAAATCACCAGTGCGTTGGCGTTTGTAAAAATCTAAACTTAATTTTTGGTAATGATTGTAAATCTCGTTTTTAAGATCAAACTCAATATGGCGCGACATTACAATAATGGTCTGCCTCATTAAAAATGTTAGAAAACCGGCTAATAAAGTAGTACCTGCAATTAAAAGCATATTGTGCCATAATGCCTGCTTGGTTGCTTCGGCTGTGATTTCTGCTTTTAAAAAACGCTGTAATACCGTAATGGCGTCGCCAATGTACTGTGGTGTGAAAACCGTAAATATCTGCGATGCAATAGTTATGGTAATACCAAGTAAAAACCGGTATTTATATTTTATGAAATATTTATTAAGTTTTTGAAGTTCTTTCATAACTTGGTGTGTATTTCTTTTATTTTACAAAAAACACAAAGTGTTCGTTGATAATTTATAGGACTATTGGTTTTATTGGTGTTGATTTAATAATAATGTGATACAAAAATGATAATAAAATAAATTTTTTTTATATTTGAATCTATCCAAATTATTAAAATTATGACAACAAACGCATATACTCCAGACGAGTTAAAAAAAATTGACCCAGTTTTTGGTCAGATTTCCTTCGATCATCATGAACAAGTTGTTTTTTGCCATGACAAAGATACTGGTTTAAAAGCAATTATTGGTATCCATAATACAGTATTAGGTCCGGCTTTAGGTGGTACGCGTATGTGGAATTATACTTCTGAATGGGAAGCATTGAACGACGTTTTACGTTTATCGCGCGGAATGACTTATAAATCAGCTATTTCAGGATTGGATTTAGGTGGTGGTAAAGCAGTTATTATCGGCGATTCTAAAAAAGACAAAAACCCAGAATTAATTAAAGCATTTGCTAAATATGTTGATTCGTTAAGCGGGCGTTATATCACGGCAGAAGATGTAGGTACAACAACGCCTGATATGGATTTAATTCATACTATTACTCCGCACGTAACAGGTATTTCCGAAAGTTTAGGCGGATCTGGAAACCCATCGCCAGTTACAGCTTACGGTGTTTACATGGGATTGAAAGCGGCAACAAAATTCAAATACGGATCAGACGATTTAAACGGTAAAAAAGTATTGGTTCAAGGTATTGGAAACGTTGGTGAAACGTTGGTGAAACATTTGGTAAACGCAGGTGCTTTGGTTACTATTACAGATATAAGCCAGGAAAGAGTAGATGAGGTTTCTAAAAAATACAACACAGACATTTATATGGGTAACGATCTGTATTCGTTAGATGTTGATATTTATGCACCATGTGCTTTGGGCGCAACGGTGAACAACGATTCTATTGGCAAGTTAAAAGCACAGGTAATTGCAGGTGCTGCAAATAACCAGTTGGCAGAAGAAGCGGTTCACGGTAAAATGTTACAAGAAAAAGGTATTGTTTATGCACCCGATTTTTTAATTAACGCAGGTGGTATCATTAATGTTTTTGGCGAAATTGCTAAATATGGTTCAGACGAAGCTATTCGCAGAACAGAAAATATCTACAACACCACATTAGATATTTTAAATTTAGCTAAAGAACAAAATATTACGCCAAACCAGGCAGCTATGAAAATGGCAGAACAACGTATTGAAAAGAAAAAGCAAGAAAATAAATAAAATTTAAAATATTGTTTTAATTTTGCAAAGCGAAAATCACTCTGATTTTCGCTTTCTTTATAAAAATAAGTTCTTAAGTAGCATGGTAAACAGACGTCATATCCGTTCAAAAGTATTGCAGGCAATATATGCAATGACTCAAAACCAATCCGATCAATTAGATGTGTATGAAAAATATCTTTTCAGCAGTCTAGAAAATATCCGCGAACTGTATCTATTAATGTTAACCTCGTTAGTAGAACTTCAAACGGTAGAAGCAGAATTTTTAGAGGTATCGGCAAAAAAGCATTTGGCTACACCACAAGAGAAAAATCCTAACAAAAAATTTGTCAGCAATTTGGTGTTGCAGATTTTGGTTCAGTCCGAAACTTTAAAAAACTGGACAGAAGAACTGCACGTAAACCAATTTCATGTAAACGATCATTACATAAAAACACTTTTAAACGAAATTAAAAGCAGCGATTTATACAAAAATTACATGCGTAACGGTGTAAATACGTTTGCAGAAGACAAAGACTTTGTTATAAAACTGTTTACCGATTTTATTGCGCCAAACGAAAAAATTTACGAGTTTTTAGAAGATTATAAAATTTCGTGGATTGATGATATTCCGGTTGTAAACACGGCTATTTTAAAACAGTTGGAAGCCTTGAAAGACGAAAACAGCTATTTTAAACTAAACAAGGTTTTTAAAGACGATGAAGATAAAGATTTCGCCAAGCAGTTGTTTAGAAAAACCGCTTTAAACGCCGATGTTTTTATAAAAGAATACGAAGACAAAACGCGCAATTGGGAACTAGACCGTATTGCCGAAATTGATACCATTATATTGAATTTGGGTGTTTGCGAGCTGCAAAAATTTCCATCA
This sequence comes from Paenimyroides ummariense, assembly GCA_040391585.1. Taxonomy (GTDB): domain Bacteria; phylum Bacteroidota; class Bacteroidia; order Flavobacteriales; family Flavobacteriaceae; genus Flavobacterium; species Flavobacterium ummariense_A. Next base: position 24,192 of record JBEBXO010000021.1, read on the forward strand.
ATTCCTGTAAAAGTAACAATTAACGAATATTTAGAACTTGCAAAAGAATATTCAACACCAAAAAGCAGTATATTTATCAACGGAATTTTAGACGCTTTAGTTAAAGAATACCGCGAAGAGAACAAATTAAACAAAATAGGAAGAGGATTAATCGAATAATTATGAAAAAATTAATGTTTGCAGCAGGTTTTGCTGCGTTAAGCTTAATAGCTTGTAATAAAAAAGAAGACGCTTCATCACGCATTCAAGATGATGCATCTACAACAACTGAAACTACAACCACTACAACCACAACAGATGGTGTTGCACAAACAACAACTTCAGCCAATTCGCAAACAGGTTTTCCTAAAATTGCATTCAACGAAACAACTCATGATTTTGGTGAATTAAAAAAAGGATCAAAAGGTGAAGTAGAGTTTGAAATTAAAAACGAAGGAACTGTAGATTTAGTAATTATCGATGCGAAAGCATCTTGCGGTTGTACTGTTCCAGAAAAACCAGAACACCCAATTAAACCAGGCGAATCGGCTAAAATGAAAGTAGTTTTCTCTGCAAACAGCCCAGGTTTACAAAGTAAAAACATCACCTTAACAACCAATACCGAAGCTGGTAGCGAAGTGTTAACCGTAAAAGCAAACGTAACAGAATAAATTATAATGGAAAATATTCAGCAATTTTTACCTTTTGTTTTAATTATGGCGGCTATGTATTTTTTAATGATACGCCCACAGCAACAAAGAGTAAAAAAAGAAAAATCATTTGAAAGCAGCCTTAAAGTAGGTGATAAAATTGTAACTAAAGCCGGTATTCACGGAAGAATTTCAGAACTTGCCGAAACTACAATGGTTCTAGAAACAATGGCAGGAAAAATTAAAATGGAAAAAGCAGCAATTTCTTTAGAATTAAGTCAGAAATTAAATGCTTCGCCAGTGGTTGAGAAATCATAAAAAAGTAAAAAAAACTCCTAAAGTAATTTTTAGGAGTTTTTCTTTTTTTAAGGTCTGTTTCCAGTAATTAATCGGTACAAAATAGCAATAACTGCCAACACCAATAAAACGTGTATAAAACTTCCTACGGCATCTGCGAAACCAAAATATCCCACAGCCCATAAAATAATCAGTACTACGGCAATAAGCCAAATTAAATCTCTCATAGCATACTATTTTTTAAATTAGTGTAATAAAGTTAATAAAAAAAAGTTAAAAATACTTTTACTTATATATTTTTTACATTTGTTGGTGACTAAAGTACAATTTCGTACTTTTATCAAAATACATTTTTAAGTAAATAAAAAGCGATTACATGCTTACAAATAATAAAGATATTGCAATTGCCGGTGCTGGTTTAGTAGGCACGCTTTTGGGTATCTATCTAAAAAAGAAAAACTACAACGTAACTGTTTTCGATCGCAGCGAAGATATCCGCAAGGTGAAATTTTCAGGCAGATCTATAAATTTGGCAATGTCTACTCGCGGGTGGCACGCTTTAGATGAGGTTGGTATTGGCGATGATATTAGAAAAATTGCCATACCAATGGATAAAAGGGCTATTCATTTAAAAGACGGTTCTTTATCTTTTCAACCTTACGGAATCAACGGCGAAGCTATTTATTCTATTTCCCGTGGCGGATTAAACCGCATGATGATTGATTTGGCAGAAAAAGCAGGTGTGAATTTTGAATTCAATCAAAGAATTTGGGATGTAAACCTAGAAACAGCTACCTTATATATAGGTGAAAACGAACACGGACCTTTTGAACAACGACAGTTTGATATGGTTTTTGGTGCCGATGGTGCTTTTTCGCGTATTCGTCACCGCATGCAAAGACAAAACCGTTTTAATTATTCACAGTATTTTTTAAACATTGGCTATAAAGAATTAACCATTCCTGCAAACGAAGACGGTTCGCACAAAATCGATCCAAACTCGTTTCATATATGGCCTAGGGGAGAGTTCATGTTAATTGCTTTATCTAACGATGACGGGTCGTTTACCTGTACGTTGTTTATGCCTTTTGAAGGAGCTAATTCGTTTGAAGAAATTAATACAGAAGAAAAACTTACAACATTTTTTACAGAATATTTTCCTGATACAAAAGATTTAATCGTTAACCTTAAAGATGATTATTTTACCAACCCAACATCTTCACTTGTTACCATGCAGTGTTATCCGTGGACATTTAAAGATAAAGTGGCGTTAATTGGCGATTCTGCTCACGCTATTGTCCCTTTTTACGGTCAGGGAATGAATGCCGGTTTTGAAGACATTACCGCTTTAAGCGATTTGTTGGATGATTTTCCTGATGATATTGAAAAAGTGTTCGAGAACTATCAGCAGATCAGAAAACCCAACGCCGATGCAATTGCCGAACTATCGTACCGAAATTTTATTGAAATGAGTACGAAAACAGCCGATGTTGATTTTTTACTTCAGAAAAAAATAGAAGCCTGGTTTACAAAAAAGCATCCCGATAAATGGCTTCCGTTGTACGATCGCGTTACCTTTAGCCTAAACCCTTACGAAGATGCTTTGGCAATTGGCGATTTACAGAAAAAAGTAATGGAAGATGTAATGCAGCTGCCTAACATTCATGATAATTGGCAAACAATAGAAATTGAAAAGTATATTTTAGATTTATTACAAAAAAACAAAGCAGACTAATGTCTGCTTTGTTTTTTTATTTTTTAAAAATTTTAGTAAGTACGCCAAAAGCTCCTCTTATAAATGTTGCGCTTGTTAGTACTTTAATTACCTGTTTGGTAAAATAACTTTCTTCTTTTTTCTTTGGTGCGGCAGTCTTTCTGGTTTCGGTTACTGTTTCTGCTGGTTTTTCTAAAGTCAGCTTGCGGTTTAAAATTTCGTAAGCACTTTCTCTGTCTACTATATTATTGTATTTGTTTTTTAGAGTAGATTTTTCAATTAAACCTTCAATTTCGGTAAGCGATAAAACATCCATTCGGCTCATAGGTGCCTGTATCATACAAACAGCCAATGGCGTAGGTATACCTTTTTCGTTTAAAACGGTTACTAGAGCTTCGCCGGTTCCTAACTGGGTAATGATTTCATTGGTTTTATAAAATTCGGTTGATGGAAAGTTTTCCGATGCCAGTTTAATCGCTTTTCGATCCTTATCGGTAAAAGCACGCAGCGCATGCTGAATTTTTAAACCCAATTGTGCTAAAACGCCATCGGGTACATCGGTTGGATTTTGAGTGATAAAATACAGACCAATTCCTTTAGATCGTATCAGTTTTACAATAGTTTCAATTTGATCTAAAAGTGTTTTGCTGGCTTCTTTAAAAATCAAGTGCGCTTCATCTATAAAAATAACCAGTTCCGGTTGTCCGCTATCGCCTTGTTCGGGCATGGTATTGTAAACTTCTGCTAAAAGACATAACATAAAAGTGGAAAACAATTTAGGTTTATCCTGTATATCGTTCAAGCGTAAAATATTTACAAAAGCTTTACCGTTTTCGTCGATCCGCATTAAATCTTTAATATCAAACGATGTTTCTCCGAAAAACAAATCGGCATCTTGTTGTTCCAATTCTATCAGTTTGCGCAGAATGGCTCCGGTTGATGCAGTAGAAACGCGTCCGTATTCCTTTTCAATTGCTTCTTTGCCTTCATTTGTTATAAACTGAATTACTTTTTTTAGATCTTTTAAATCTAGCAAAGGCAATTGGTTGTCGTCACAATATTTAAAGATTAATGACATAACGCCGCTTTGGGTGTCGTTTAAATCTAAAATACGCGATAATAAAACAGGGCCAAATTCCGAAATAGTTGCCCGTAACCTTACACCGTTTTGTTTAGATATGGTTAATAATTCAACCGGAAAAGCGTTTGGTTCAAAAGGCAGGTTCATTTTTGTGTGACGTTCCTCTATAAAAGCAGTTTTTTCGCCTTTTTCGGCAATTCCGCTGAAATCACCTTTAATATCCATCATTAAAACAGGAATGCCTTTGTTGGATAATTGTTCAGATAATACCTGAATGGTTTTTGTTTTTCCCGTACCGGTAGCTCCGGCAATCAACCCATGGCGGTTTAAGGTTTTTAAAGGAATGTTGATAAGTAAGTTGGCAACGGGCTGGTTTTCAATCATTGCGCCGCCAATAGTGATAAAATCGGTTTTAAAAGTATAACCGTCTTTAATTTGTTTGGTAAAATTTTCTATATCCATTAAACAACTGTTCTTTTATTTTTATAAAGATATAAACTAATTGCAACTAAAAAAAATGCATAAAAAACCTAAGTTAATTAATTGTTATGAAATTTTACAGACCAAAAAACAATAATAATGAATATGAAACGTTTAATACGTACAGATTTGATAAAAAAATATTAAAAAGTAAATTAATTGTTTCTTTTTAGTTAATTTTAAATCCTTAAATAATTACAGGCTAAATTTTATTTTTTTATTTCAACTAAAAAAGTAAATTTGCCTTGCTTCTATGAAAGCAAACTAATTTTAAAAATTGAGTAAACATTAAATTTAAATTTTATTAAGATGACACAAACAGTTGAGAAAAATCCAAGTAATTCAGGATTATCAAACGTGGCGGCGGCGATTACAGTAATAGTATGTCTTGTATTTGGTTTCGCTATCTGGCATTTCTTATTAGGTAGTCCAAGTAACTTCCAGAATGGAGATCCTTCAGGTGAGCCTAATCCAGGAAACTTGTTAGGTATGATGTATAAGGGGGGTGTTGTAATTGGGGTTTTAATTGGATTATTAACAACAACTATTGTTTTTGGTATTGAAAGATGGATTGTTGTGAGCAAAGCAGCTGGAACAGGAGACGTTAAAGGTTACGTTGCTAAAGTACAATCATTAGTTAATGCAAATCAAATCAACGAAGCTATCGAACTTTCTGACAAACAAAAAGGTTCTGTGGCAAACGTAGTAAAAGCGGCTTTGATTAAATTAAAAGAAGTTAAAAGTGAAGGTTTTGATGCAGACAAAGCTACAGAAACCATTCAAAAAGAAATTGAAGAAGCTACAGTATTAGAAATGCCAATGTTAGAGAAAAACATGATCATCTTGGCAACATTAGTATCAATTGGTACATTAGTAGGTTTGTTAGGTACGGTAACAGGTATGATTAAAGCGTTCTCGGCTTTATCAACTGCAGGTTCGCCAGACTCGGCTGCATTAGCAACCGGTATTTCTGAGGCGTTAATGAATACTGCTACTGGTATTGGTACATCTACATTAGCTATTGTATTCTACAACATATTTACAACAAAAATTGATAAATTAACACATTTTATCGACGAAGCCGGATTCGCAATTACACAATCTTACAGAAGACACAATAAATAATCATTTATTGTAGTTCGTAAAAAAGTGTATAATTCCAGATTAAATCTGGTTAAAAAAGAAGAGAGAATATGGCAAAAATGAAAAAATCAAGTACAAGAATTGATATGACCGCAATGTGCGACGTATCATTCTTATTGCTAACATTCTTCGTTTTAACCTCTACAGCAAAAACTCCGGAAGTTTATCCGGTAGATTTGCCAGCGTCAACAAAAGAAACTAAAATCCCTTCAGACGATATTTTAAGTATCACTGTTGGTCAGGAAAATGTTTTCATTGGTTTGGCAGGCAGAGAAGATCGAATTGATGTGCTAAATAGAATGGGGCAAGAATATAACATCGAATTTACCAAAGAAGAACAAAATGCCTTTGCCGGTATGGAAAACTTCGGTGCTGATATTCGCGAAATGAAGAGTTTATTGGCTAAACCCTCAAGTGAACGAATGAAAAAAGAATTGCATAAAGGAGTTCCTTATAAAGATTCTTTAAACAATCAATTGGCTTCTTGGGTTAGAAATGCAAGAGAATCTTCTTATATAAGAAAATCTACTGATGAGAAGAAAAACTTCTTAAAGGTGGCTATTAAAGGAGATGCAAACGAGCAATTTGGTACCGTAAAAGAAGTTATTGATATTTTACAAAAACAACGTCAAAACCGCTTCTACCTTGTTACAGGTTTAAGATCAGACGACTTTTAATCACTAAAATTTAAAAAGAAATGGCAGAATTAAATACCGGTGGTAACGAAGGAAAAGGCGGCAAAAAAGTAAGAAGTAAAAAACAAAATGCCGGCGTTGATTTAACGGCGATGGTAGATTTGGCATTCTTATTGATTACGTTCTTTATGTTAACCACCTCTTTATCTAAACCGCAGTCAATGGATTTGACCATGCCGGATAAATTAGATCCCAAAGATGTAACTGAAAAACAAGAAGCAAAAGAATCAAAAACCATGACTATTTTAATTGGTAAAGACCGTGCATTAAAATATTATATGGGGTTACTAAATGGGGCTTACCCGGGAAGTACACCAACAGATACGCCTTATGGCAAAGATGGAATTCGTCAGGTAATTTTACAAAAAATGGCGAATTTAAGAGCTGCAGGACACGAGGGTAAAGATGGAATTGTTGTGTTAATTAAAGCAACCGAAGATGCAACTTATACTGATATGATTGATATTTTAGATGAAATGGCAATCACAGGTGTGGAGGTATATGCTTTGCAAGACATGATTGATGAAGAAAAAGCAGTTATGCAGTAAGCATAAATAAAAAATAAACTACTATGGCTAATATTAATTTATTTGGAAAGGATTGGACAAACATCGTGTTTGAAGGTCGTAACAAAGAGTACGGTGCCTACAAACTGCGACAAGAAAATCCTAAAACAACATTACTGGCATTATTGCTGGGAATTGTTTGTATTGGTTTGGCTTTTGGTGGATCGGTAGCATATAAATCTGTTTTTGGTGATAAATTCGATGCAACTAAAAACGACGAAGAAGTATCAATAACAGAAATTGAATTACCCGAATTACCAGAACCAGAACCTCCGGTAGAAGAAATTAAAGAAGAACCTATTCCAGAACCAGAACCAGAGCAGGCAGATGCTTCTAAATCGGTGCAAGAAGAGGTGAAATTTTTAGAAACCGAAGTTAAAAAAGATAACGAAGTTAAAAACGAACAGAAAACAACCCAAAAAGATATCGACGATACCAAAACTTCTGGTCGCGAAGATCGTGAAGCCGATAAAAACGGAGATACGAAATTCGATGGTAAACAAACCGGAGGAGCTGAAAAAGGATCTGAAGGTAAAGGAACCGGCGATAAGAAATCTGACGATGAAAACAAAGTTTGGGGATTTGTACAGAAAAAAGCTTCACCTAACGAAGGAATTGAAAGTTTCTATAAAAATTATACTAGAAAATTCAACGCTCCTGATGTAGGTGGTAGTGTACAAGAAATTTCAGTTCGCCTGAAATTCGTTGTAGAGAAAGATGGTTCATTTACAGATATTCAAATAAGTGGAGCAGACCCTCACAATATTGGTAAAGAGGCAATCAGAGTTTTAAAGTCTATGCCTAAATGGAAACCTGCAGAACACAACGGTAAAACCGTACGTTCAAGTTTTACATTGCCAATTAAAATTAGAATTAACAATTAATATGTTGGATAATTTTATAAATAACTTTAAACAAAAATCGCTTTTACAGCGATTTTTGTTCTTTATTGGCTTGGTATTCTTAATACTGTATTTTGTATTAGGCTGTATGTTTATTTTCTGGAAAACCATTCCTTTAGATTTGCCTTACAACAGAAGACTGTTATTTGGAATACTGCTAATAGTGTATAGTATCATCAGGTTTTTTAGAATCATAAATATAAGACAAGAGTAATTTCTTGTCTTTTTTTATTTTAACAATACTAAATAAAATATATTTACGTTAATAAGTTAATGAGTTGTTATATTTTGTATATTTAGTTAAAATATTATTTTATGGAATGAATTTTACGCTTTAACTTAAAAACATTTTAATTATGAGTAGTTTAAATTTATTTGGAAAAGAGTGGTTAAACATTGTGTTTGAGAACCGCAACAAATTCTACGGAGCTTATAAACTTCGTCAAGAAAGTACTAAAACTACCTTTACAGCTTTAGCTATTGGTGTTGGGTTGTTAAGTTCTGTTTTTGGAAGTTCGTATTTGTATGCATCTAAAAACGAAGGTAAAGTAATTGAGTATATTTTGCCAGATGATGGATTAGCACCGGATATTGTAGAACCTGTTAAAACCGATCCTATAGTAGAAACAGCTATCCCAAAAGCTGTTGAACCCGCTGTTGAAAAATCAACCGTGAAAGATGTTATGGAAAACAAGAAATTGGTTGAAATGACAGCTGCCAAAAATACCGATGAAAAACTTACAGCACAGAGTGATTTTAACGATAAGATTAATTCAGGTCAAGACAACACTCAAGCACATACCGATGGTACTTTTAATAAAGAAGGTAAAATTTCGGGAGATAAAAATAAAGAAACCGATTCTAAAATTGGATCTGGTACGAATACCGAAGGTGGAACAAACTCTACAGGTAATGAAATAGTGAGATTGGTGCAGCGAAAAGCAGTTCCGGTTGAAGGTCTTGAGAAATTTTACGAATCGTTTGTTAAGAAGTTTTCTAAAGATGTGGGTGGTAACGCGTCAGAAATGGTGGTTAAGCTTAAATTTGTAGTTGAAAAAGACGGATCGTTTACAGATATACAGATAATAGACGATAAATTTGGGTTAGGTAATGAAGCTGTGCGTGTTTTAAAAACCATGCCAAAATGGAAAGCAGCGCAACACAACGGCAAGTCTGTACGTTCTATATTTACACTGCCAATTAGAATTAAAGTAAACAACTAATAATACACCCGCTTTAAAACAGCGGGTTTCTTTTTTGCATAAAAATTGTGAAAATGAACGTAAGTAAAATATTCATTTTTTACAGTTGAAATTTTTGTTTGTTAAAAATGCAATTTTTGTAAAGTTTATTAAAAAAAAAATTAGTAGATTTAGCAATCAATTAATATTTAAAATTATGAAGCAGATAATTTGGTCTGTGTTGGGGTTAAGCTTGTTGGTTTCCTGTAAAAAAGAAACAGATCAAGCAACAGAAGTTAAGGAAGCATACAACAAAGGAACCGTTGAAATGTATGTAGAATCTTCTGTGTATCCAATAGTTGAAGATATTAATCAAGTGTATAAAAACTATTATAACAATGCCGATATTAAACTGCATATGCTTTCGCAAAACGAAATTTTAAATGCAGTTTATAAAGATTCAAATCGTTTGGCAGTGATGCCTAAATCGTTTACCACAAAAGAATTAGAGGTTTTTAAAGGTAGGGCAGTGCCTAAAATAACGCCTATTGCAAAAGATGCGGTGTTGTTTATAACCCAAAAAAATGCTACAGATACATTAATTAATTACAATGATGTTGTTGCTGTTTTTAAAGGATCAAAAAAATCTGATAAAGTATTTGTTTTTCATGATGTAAATTCAAATATTGTGAACAACATTAAGAAAGATGCGGACGTAGAATCGGTAAGTAAAAATGTATATTATGCCAAAACGGTAGACGAAATAGTATCATACATTAATAAGAATAAAAATGCAGTTGGTGTAGTTGGTATCAACTGGATGGTTCAGCCCGACGAAAAAATAAAAGAAGGTATTAAGCAGTTACGCTCTATGTGGGTTTATAACGATTCGTTAAAGCAATATTTTGCTCCGTCACAAAGCAGTATTGCCAACAATACCTATCCGTTAATAAGAACAATAAACATAATAGATGTTCAAGGAAAAACAGGTTTAGGAACAGGTTTTGCAAGTTTTGCTGCTTCAGACAAAGGTCAGCGAATTGTCTTAAAATCTGGTTTAATGCCGGTGACTTTACCAAAACGAGAAATAAACATAATAGAATAATCAAGTTTTTTATATAATTGTAAATTATGAATAAAAAAATTACCCTAAGTTTAGCTTTATTATCATTTGTCTTTAGCGCAAACGCACAAAATAGCGTTCCTGACGAAATTGATAATGCAATTAAGTACGGACGTTATGATGTTGCTAAAAAGGAACTATATAAACTTGTTAGATCACAACCAAACCAAGGTAAAAATTTTTATCGTTTAGGGGTAATTCATTTAAACGAAAACAATCAAGATTCTGCGAGTTATTACTTTAAACAAGGTTTACGTACTGTAAAAAATCCCGATATCAATAATTTAGGATTGGGGAAATTAGGTCTGTTAACACAGAAAGATAAAGAAGCAAAATCTAAATTTAATGCCGCAACTTTAAATATCGGACCAAAAGATTTTGAAACCTATTTGGTTATTGCAAACGCTTATACATTTGCACCAAAACCTGATTACGATTTGGCATTAGAGTTTGTAAATAAAGCCTTGTTTGTAGATTTAGAAGTACCTGAACCGCATATTGCTCGTGGCGATATCTATTTTGCCGAAAAACGTTTTGTAGATGCACGCCGAGTGTATTATGAAACATCGAAAAGATTTCCAAACAGCCATTTGCCAAAAATGAAACTGGCAGATGTTTTACGTGCGGGTAACGAGTTTGAAGATGCTATTAAAGTGTACGATACCATTGTTTCTAAAGATCCTGAATTTGTTGAAGTTTACAAACAATTGGCATTAACACATGCGGATTATGCACGTTTTAAAGATGATAAATCGTTATTACAGCCAGGTGTTGAGAACTACTTTAAATACCACGGAATGGTTGGTGAAAGTATGTCTGTTGATAACGAATTGGCTGCGTACTTAATCAAAAACAAAGATTATAAAGCTTTAGGAGATTTGGTTAGAACAAAATGGTACACTCGTGGTGACAACTTTTATATGTATCGTTACCGTGCCATTGCCGATTTCCAAAACGGTAAGTTTTTAGATGCAAAAGAAAACATCAATATGTATTTTGATGTGCAAGATAAAAAAGATCAGATTTTACCTATCGATTATTTGTATAAAGGTTTGTCTGAATTAGAAGCTTCTCGTAAAGAAGACGGTACATTTAACGAAGTCGTTTACAAAAAATCAATCGATGAAATGGCAAAAGCAGTTCAAGAAAATCCTAAACTGGCAGCTGCTTTACACGAATTAGGAATGGATTTGTTTAAAGACGAACATTTTGAACAAGCTTATTTTGTGTTTGATTTAGCTTCTAAAGATGAAAAATCACCTTACTATGTGTACGATATGTATTACAAAGGTAATGCGCTTTATATGGCAAGCGATAAACCTATGTTTAACGACCAGCTGCAAAAAGCAAAAGACAATCTAGATAATTCGTTAAAGAAAACTCCAACATTTGAAGCTTACTTGATTAGTGCACGTGTAAACAGAAATTTAAACACTGCAACATCTTTAGCCAAAATGGAAAAAGATTACGAAGGGTTTATCGATTTGTTAACTCAAAAAGGTTTTGCAAACGATGCCGCCTTTAAAGATGCATTAATAGAAGCTTATACCATGATTGGTAATTATAACCTTACGGTTAACAAAGCAAAAGCAACAAGTTCTTTCCAAAAAGTACTACGATTAGATTCTAGTAACGAATACGCGAGAAAGCAAGTACAAAATGCTAAATAAATTTTAGAAGAGCAACTTTAGGGTTGCTCTTTTTTTTATGAAAACTTTTTAGGATAACTATCGTATCTTTGCAAAAAATAAAAAAATGACAACAGCAGAAACAATAGTGGAATCGTTACCTTTAATGGAAGCATTTTATACCATTCAGGGCGAAGGTTTTTACACCGGTCACGCAGCATATTTTATACGTTTGGCAGGATGCGATGTGGGTTGTCATTGGTGCGACGTGAAAGAAAGTTGGGATGAAAACCTGCATCCAAAGGTTTTGGTAAACGATATTGTTTCTCAAGCCCAAGAAAACGGAAAACTGGTCGTAATTACGGGTGGTGAACCCTTGATGTGGAATTTAGATCATCTTACTTTAAAATTAAAAGAAAAAGGTATTCAAACTAATATTGAAACATCGGGCGCTTATGAATTGTCGGGTTTTTGGGATTGGATCTGCCTGTCGCCTAAAAAAACAAAATTGCCTACACAAAGTGTTTACGATGCCGCTAACGAATTAAAGTGCATTATTTACAACAAACACGACTTTGCGTTTGCAGAAGAACAAGCTGCCAGAGTAAATAAAAATGCCAAATTATATTTGCAAGTAGAGTGGGGTAAAAAAGATGAAATGTTGGCATTACTGATAGATTATGTGAAAAAAAATCCTAAATGGGCAATTTCTACGCAAACTCATAAATATTTGGATATTCCTTAAAATATTTTAACTTTACCTTAAAAAAGGTATGAAGAAAATAATTATGTTCGTGTTGTTGTTTGCTGCAACTAACACTTTTGCGCAGGCAAATAAAGCCGATGTGGTAAAATTGGTAGAATTATCTGGTGAAATAGCCGAATTTTATAGCATTGCCGATGAAATTTCAAAGCAGCTTTCCACAAGCAACCGCGAAAGTTTTAAAAAGGATATGGAACCTTTAATTGCGAAACAAAAAACCGGACTTATTGCTTATTACTCACAAAATTTATCGCAAAGTGAAGTTGAAAACCTGATTGAGTTTTACCAAACACCATTAGCGAAGAAGTTTATGATGGTAAAACAAAATTATTCAACTGTTTTAAGTAATAAATCTGATGCTTTTAAAAGTGAAATTCAGGGAATTATAATGAAATATATGATGTAAAAAGAGAAGCGAAAGCTTCTCTTTTTTATTGGTTTCAAACTAAAAAATGTCATTCTGAACGAAGTGAAATGTAGTGAAGAATCTAAAGTTCTTAGAGATTCCTCCTTTCGTCGGAAGGACAAGTTAAATCTTTATTAGCTTTTTACTTCGTAATTCTAGCCAAGTAATCAAAATTAGATCCTTCTAAAACCAATTCGCATTTTAAATTTTGAGACAAACAGGCATTTTGCAAAGTGTTAAAATCTAAATATAACCAGTTGAAAGGTTCTTCTTTTTCACCTTTGTACGATACGTTAAAGGTAAGTTCTCCGTAATAATCGCCATATAACGGAATCCATTTTCCGCCGTCATCATCTTCATCAAACATATAAATAATATCAGAACTGTCAATTAAAATCTGTCCGTTATCGTTCAGCAAACTTTTTAATTTGGTAAGATATTCATCAATGTTTTTCAGTTTGCCGAAAATTCCGGTACCGTTCATTAAAAGTAGAATGGTATCGAATTTCTCCGTATCATCAACTCGTAAAATATCAATTTGCATAGCTTTTTTAACGCCGCGGATTTTACAGGTTTCAACAGCATTTGCAGATATATCAATTGCCAAAACGTTCAATCCTTTTTCCTGTAAATATAAAGAATGACTTCCGGCACCACAACCAACATCTAAAACAGTTCCTTTGGTAAGTTTTAAAGCTTTTTGTTCTAATTTCGGCATTTCTTTAAACGATCGAAAAAGATAAGAAACATCCATTTCATCGGCTTCAGAAATGTTTGTTTCGGTAATTAAATTTTCGGGCTGATTATTTTGTACATAATCCAGCATGGCTTTACCAA
>JBEBXO010000022.1:0-34559 GCA_040391585.1 Paenimyroides ummariense
ACTGGAAGTTACAAATTAATCACGGATTGCACCAATAATGTAATTAAACATTTTGGCTAAAGCCTTACATGATGCTGACTTATTGCATCGGACTAAAGTCCGACGCTATTCATTCATCTATAAAATACGACACTTTGATGGAGTACTAAAACCTTAAACATGAAACTTGAAACAAAATTTCGCGTTAGGGATAGCAGCGGATAGCCCGCAGTTTGTGTAGTGAAGCGGAACAAACGAGGACTTGCAGCGAATAGCCCGACCCGACTACTTACTTGAATTTTATACGACACCCTTGATTTTCTGTTTTACTGAATTGGGTTATGAAAACGGATTGGAGGGGAACGCCCAAAAAAAATGTACTTTTGTTTTTTTTAAGTTATAATTTACTTAAATTTAAGTAGTTATTTTAAATTATATGAAAAATTATATAACAGCTGCAATCGTAGCTTTAGGTGTGATAATATCTACCGCTTTTTTGGCCAATGCTTTTAAAAACAGAAATATTGCTAATGATACTATTAGCGTGACCGGTTTGGGATCGAAAGATTTTGTTTCTGATTTAATTGTTTGGAACAGTAGCTTTTCTAAAAAAAGTTTTGAGTTAAAAGAAGCTTATGCGTCATTAGAGACTGACAGAAATGCGATTAAAAATTATTTAACATCGAAAGGTATTAAGGAAAGTGAAATTGTATTTTCATCGGTAAACATTAATAAAGAATACGCTACTACTTACGACGAGAATTCTAAAGTACGATCACAAACTTTCAACGGATATTCGTTATCACAAAATGTTCAGATTGAAAGTAAAGATGTAGAAAAAGTTGAAAACGTATCGCGTTCGGTATCTGAATTAATTAATTCTGGTGTTGAATTATATTCAAACAGTCCTGAATATTATTATACAAAACTAACTGCTTTAAAATTAGAAATGATTGCAGAAGCTACAAAAGACGCTCGTTTACGTGCCGAAAAAATTGCAGAGAACGCAGGATCTTCATTAGGTGACTTAAAAAAATCGGATATGGGTGTTTTTCAAATCATTGCACAAAATTCATCTGAAGAATATTCGTGGGGCGGATCGTTTAATACAACATCTAAAAACAAAACGGCAACCGTTACTATTAAATTGGTTTATAAAATTGATTAAATGAGAACTTTTATAAGTGATATTTCTGGGAAAGAATTTTCTACCGAAGAATTGGTTAAAGCCAAAACAATACGAAAATCGATTTTAAATTTCATTGAATCGGAACATAATTCTTTCAATGAAAATTCTAAACTTTCTATTAGCGAACTTAATTATTATCGCGAAAAATATATTTCGGAAAAACTGATAAATGAAGTGGGCGAATTGAACGATTTAAAGAAACAAGTAATAAATTCTATATCAAAATCGGAATTAATTAGCAATGAAGTTTTAAAAGACGAAGTAAAAAACGATTCGTTTGGAAATAAAATTGCAGATAAAGTTGCCGATTTTGGCGGAAGCTGGACGTTTATTTTATCTTTTATCTGCTTTTTATTGGTTTGGATTGGCATTAATGCGTTTGTTTTTTTAAACAAGGGTTTTGATCCGTATCCTTTTATTTTGCTGAATTTAATTTTATCATGCGTGGCGGCTTTACAGGCACCTATTATCATGATGTCACAGAACCGACAGGAAACTAAAGATCGCGAGCGGTCTAAAAATGATTATATGGTGAATTTAAAATCGGAATTAGAAATTAGAATTCTCCATGAAAAAATAGATCATTTAATTATGCATCAACAGCAAGAACTAATGGAAATTCAGAAAGTACAAACCGAATTAATGCATACTATTCTACAAGAAGTAAAAAAGAGCAAGCAATAGCGATTACAAAAAAAACTCATCTCCAACAGATGAGTTTCTTTTAACTATATAACTAAAAAAAATTACAAAATTAACATGGCATCGCCGTAAGAGTAGAATTTATATCCTTCTTTAACAGCTTCGTCATAAGCTTTCATCATTAAATCATGACCTGTAAATGCAGAAATCATCATTAACAAGGTTGATTTTGGCATGTGAAAGTTTGTAACCATACAATCGGCTATACTAAAATCGTACGGTGGAAAAATGAATTTGTTTGTCCAACCTTCGTACGGATTTAACGTTTGGCTTGATGAAACCGAACTTTCTAATGCACGCATTGATGTAGTACCTACTGCACAAATTTTATGTTTTTTCTCTTTTGCATTGTTTACAATATCACACGCTTCTTGTGTAATAATCAATTCTTCCGAATCCATTTTGTGTTTAGAAAGATCTTCAACCTCAACCGGATTAAAAGTTCCTAAACCAATATGTAGGGTAATTTTAGCAAAATCGATACCTTTAATTTCCAAACGTTTTAATAAATGTTTAGAAAA
Source organism: Paenimyroides ummariense (assembly GCA_040391585.1). GTDB lineage: Bacteria > Bacteroidota > Bacteroidia > Flavobacteriales > Flavobacteriaceae > Flavobacterium > Flavobacterium ummariense_A. The sequence goes on from JBEBXO010000022.1 coordinate 2,392, forward strand.
GTGTAAACCTGCAGTTGGTGCAGCAACAGCACCTTCTTCTGATGCATAAATTGTTTGATAACGCTCTTCATCTTCTGGAGTAACGTCGCGGTTAATGTATTTTGGGATTGGTGTTTCGCCTAACTCACGTAATTTTAAACGAAATTCTTCATAAGATCCATCATACAGAAAACGTAAGGTACGCCCACGCGATGTAGTGTTATCAATAACTTCGGCAACCAACGAATCATCATCACCAAAATATAATTTGTTACCAATACGGATTTTACGGGCAGGATCTACCAAAACATCCCATAAACGCTGTTCCGAATTTAATTCGCGCAATAAAAAAACTTCAATGCGTGCACCGGTTTTTTCTTTATTACCATACAAACGTGCCGGAAAAACTTTGGTATTATTCAACACCATAACATCGCCTTCATTGAAATAATCGATTAAATCTTTGAAAAACTTATGTTCTATTGTACCAGTTTTGCGGTTTACAACCATTAAACGAGATTCGTCGCGGTTTTCTGCCGGAAACTCTGCCAACAATTCGTTTGGTAAATTAAAATTAAAATTTGATAACTTCATAAAAGTAAAAGTCCGTTTTTAAATTGTTTTCTTAATCAAAGAATAAGTTTGCAAATATACGACTTGAAAATAGGGGTTGTCAAGTAAATAGCTGTTTATTTTAAAAACAACAAACTAAACACCTAAAAAACAACTAATTAACATCTAAATTCAAACTTTTTAAATCATTCCAAAAATCGAGATACGATTTAGAAACTACATCGGCATTTTTAATCAATAACGATTGTTTTATTACCAAAGGCGCAAAAGCCATTGCCATGCGATGGTCTTGATAGGTTTCTATAGAAATGGACTCTTTTTTAAAATTGACCGAATTATTTAACTGAATAGAATCAGCAGAAATTGAAACCAATGCTCCAAACTTTTCTAATTCGTTTTTCAATGCTTGTAACCGATCGGTTTCTTTAATTTTTAATGTGTGTAAACCTGTTAAATTGCAGGTAATTCCCAATCCTAAACAAGTAACAATAATGGTTTGGGCAATATCGGGCGCATTATTTAAATTAAGATGGATATCTTTTATAGATGGATTTTCAACCTTTTTTAAAATGATTTTATCATTAGAAAATGTAGTTTGAACTCCGAAATTCTGATAGATTTCCGTCAGAATTGAATCACCTTGCAGGCTATTTTGCTTAAAATAACTTAATGTAACCTGCGTATTGATTTCTGACAAAGCCATTAAACTGTAATAATACGACGCCGAAGACCAATCTGATTCTACCACGAAAATATCGTTTGTAAGCTTTTCAGTTTTCGGAATGCTAATTGTTTTATTTTCGAATTCGGCTTTAATACCTAATGATTGCAGAACCGAAAGCGTCATTTTTATATACGGAACCGAAGTGATTGATCCTTCTAATTCAATTTCAAGTCCGTTGGGTAAACTAGATCCAAATAACATCAACGAAGTAATGTACTGACTGCTTACATTTGCATCAATCGAAACTTTATTTCCTTGTAATTTTTTTCCAATGATTTTTAAGGGCGGAAAACCCTCTTCGCCTAAATACGAAATATTACTTCCTAACTGATTCAGCGCATCCACCAAAATTTTTATAGGTCGTTCGTGCATTCTATCTGAACCTGAAATAACAACTTCCGTTCCTTCTTGAATAGCATAAAACGACGTTAAAAACCGCATGGCAGTACCTGCGTGATGAACATTGATTGCATCTGATTTCACGACCGACTGCAAAGCATTTTTCATTACTTCGGAATCATTGGAGTTTGAGGCGTTTTCTATTTTTAATTGTGGATATAATGCCTGAAGTAAAAGCAAACGATTGGTTTCGGATTTTGATCCGGAAATACGAATCTCCTGATTGTTTTTCAGTTGACTTTTATCCAATTTAATATCCATTTTTTTAAACTACTTTAATTTTTTGTTATTGTGGTGGCGATCGTGGTCGCGCTTGGTTTTTACATCCATTTTTTTATCAAAAGCAGCTTGTAAGTCAACACCAGTTTGGTTTGCTAAACATAAAACCACAAAAACAACATCGGCCAACTCTTCGCCTAAATCTTTGTTTTTATCGCTTTCTTTTTCAGATTGTTCTCCGTAGCGGCGCGCAATAATTCTGGCAACCTCGCCTACCTCTTCGGTAAGTTGTGCCATATTGGTCAATTCATTAAAATAGCGTACGCCGTGTTCTTTAATCCAATTATCAACAGCTAACTGTGCGTTTTTTATATCCATTTTTATTATATTTATTTGTAAAGTAAGTTCTTATTTTTCTAATGATTAAAAAGTCAAAAAAGGTCATTAATACAGTCCATGTAGCAACATATTTCCAATCGATCAACTGAAACGTAACGTAGCTTAATAACAATCCCACTAAAAAATATACAATGAGTGCACCAACAATATAACTTACACGTTCTTTCATCTTTTAAAAATTTTAGGTTTAATAAAACGGTCAAAAATAAAAACCACCACAATAAAGATAACAAATTTTGCAATTAAACTTACCCAACATAAATCTTCGCCATTAAAAGCACATTGTACTTCATCATAACTCATTAAAAAAGTTATAACAACGTAAACAAACAGATACAGCAGTATTTTTTTTAGCATTACATTTTTTTTAATACAATTCGTTCGTCTTTAAATTTAATTATTTCATCAAAAATTTTCTTGATATCGTTGTATTCTTTAGAATCTATAAATGCCATATTGTAGTCAAGATTATACCTAATTTTTATTTGTTTTTCGTCTTTTATAACATACCATGAAACTGCAATACTGTTAGTACCTGTTACAAATTTTTTGCTTGTAGGCAAAAAATCAATTTCATATCCTTCTGGAATGTCATAAGTTATTGTGTATGCATTTGCTTGCGGATAAATAAAATCTAGTGGATAATTTCTTTCTTCTTCTCTAAACGGATTCTTTTGAATTCCAAATATATGCAAAGGTTTTAGATAAATTTTGCTACCTATAGCATCAAAACTTGTTTCAGTAGTTGTGGTAAAAGATTCTTCTACATTTTCTGTAAGATCATTTAAGTTGTTAATGGTATAATTTTTTATTTCTGATCCAAATGCTTCTTCTATTTTTTTTGCAATTTTATCGTTTGATAAATTTTCATATCTATTTCTAACAATAAAAGCTTCATAATTACTAAAACTTCTTCTGAATTTACCATCAATTAGATGATCACTTACATTTACTTTCAAATTTGCACTAATACCATAGCGTGATTTTATTTGAGGTTCTATAAGAACATCTTTTGATGTTTCATCGTTGCGTATTAACCTACCCATCCAATTAAGATTATGAATTGGTAAAATATCTTTACTCGCATATTTGTTTGACGCATCATAAAGAGAGGTTTTGCCTAAAATTTCCACACCAATAATAACATTATTAAATGCATCTACACTTGGAACATAGGCAATTCCATGTGCTCTAGTAGATAATATTATAGGATATGCTTTTATATTTACACTTTTCATTAACGCGATGGTTAACAGGTTTAAATCGGCACTGTTACCTATTCTAGATTTATAGGTATCTTTTAAACTTTGTGATGTATAAATTCCTGTATTTTGAGTGGTATTAAAGTTTTGCTGAACATATTTATAAATAGCTTCGACTTTTTCTTCATCAGTACTTTTTCCTGTAATTATTGGAGTTGCAATTTCTTTAAATAAAGAAATACTTTTTAATTGTTTTCCAAATTTTTCACTTTCAGCAATAGTCTTATCTAAATGCTCCCATGTACCTGCAATCATTCGCTTTGCCCCACTTGAATCTTTATATCCGCAAAAAGAATGAATAATTGACGCCCTATAATTATTTATATTTGTTACGAAGCCTTCATCTTTTAAAGCTGGGATATTTGTTGCTTTGTATATATATTGATCACCAACTGTTATTTGATTTATCTTGGTATTACCTTTAACATATTTCAAAAAGATTAAGAAATAAGGAAATTTTAAGGTATATTCACTGTAAAAAACGGGTATATCTAATTGAAAATACCATTCTGGAACAGAGGTAAAATACGGTGAAGTAACTTTTGTAGTATATTCAATAATACTACCTTCTTTTACATTGGGCATAGTAAAAGTTGCTAAATAATGATTTCCTTCAACTTTTTCTAAAAACTCTCCATCATCTTTCAATTTAGTTTTTTCTACATTTCCATCAACCAAATTATAGGTAAAAGCATTTGAAACAGATAGATATTCTCTGGTAGATTTATCCCTATATAACGGGATTTTTACTGTTGCGTAAGGATAACCATCTTTATTAATAATTTTAATTCTTGTTTTGGTTATTGTTACAAGCTGATAATTTTCGCCAGCAGTTTCAAAATAGGTGTTTCCTATATTATACTCAACAATTGCACTTGCTATAGTATCAATGGCATACTTATTTTCTTTAAAATCGTCTGTCGTAATTTTTTGTACTTTATATTCTTGTGTATGTCCCGTTATAGAAAACGTAAGAATAATTAGTAATATTATACTTTTCATTGTGCTTTATTTTTTTGATAATATTAATTTGTTATTATTGTTCTGAACTACATCTGCAATAAACTTTTCGTACGAACTATAATCTTCTTTAGTATAATCGCCAGATTTTAAAATAAATTTTTCTTCAACAAAAATTTTTTCTTCTTTTTTATATACAGTTAATATATGCTTACCAAATTTCGATTCAACCGTTTTGCTTTCTGGCAAAAAATCAACCTGCATATCACTCGGTAAAATATATTCTGTTTCTAAATTAACTGTTTTTCCTCTTGTAATGCTAAAACCTGTTTTTCTGTTTTTATACTTTTTAACAGAATATGCAACTGGAAAAAATGAATTAACAGCTATCATATAATCATTCCCCATTTTGGTACCAATGAAAGCTGATTCTAAATCTATTTGCTCATTAAAAATGTATTCAGCTTTGTTGTTTACCGACTTATAATCAATAATATTTACATCTTTTAAGCTTGAAAATACATTTTTTACATATTTGTTAACCTCATTTTTGTCATTACTATTTAAGTAATATATATTATTATAAAAAGATCCTTTATTTTCGAAATTAACTTTAGTTTTTACTTTTTGCAAATTATTTAAATCAACAACAAAATTTGCTTTTAAAACATTTTTATCTTCTTTTGTAGAATTTGTTTCAACAAAATAGGAACCGTCTGGCTTAATAACTAAAGCCTTTCTATTATCTGTTGAGGATCCTAAATAACCAAATGCAATTTTCTGACTTGTGCATTCTAAAAATAGATTACCCTCATTAGTAGGTAACGTTAATAAAACATGATTGCCTTGTAACGAAATATTATTTTCATCAATATCTCTAATTCGATCTAAAGCATAAATTATTGTATAATAAGACTTTACCCCTAAACTTTCTAGTAAACTTTTTGTATAATTAGTTAATGCTTTACAATCGCCGTAACCTAATTTATCAACATCTTTTGCTGGGAAAGGTTTCCAACCGCCTAAACCTACCTGAACAGAAATATATCGCGTGTTATTTTGCACATATTCAAATACAATCTGTGCTTTTTCTACATCGGATTTTGCATCTTTGGTAAGATTCTTCATTTTAGCGACGGTGCTTTCTGGCAACTGATCTAATCCTTTCAAGAAATTATCATAATACCATACACCAAACTCATTCCAGTTATCAGCCTTACCTTTTACGTTTCCTAACGAGAATGTATTATTAGAAAAACGAACAAGTGGCAATAAATTACTATAACGCACATTCAACTCTTCATATTCTGGAGCTATAATGTTTGATACATTATAAGAAATTGAGTTTTGATTCTCCCTTACAATAATTTTATAGTCAGCTAAATTTTTCTCTGTTTTTTTAATTGAAAATCCTTTTGGATAAATCAGTTGATATGACGCTTGCACCACCCGATCTTCAGATGATTGAATTGGATAAAATGGAGGAATATGAATGGTATTTTCTTCTTCTCTTTCGTAATCAAACTTTGTATAACAAGGATAATCAAAATACGCCGGATGTAAATTTTTAATTCTATTATCTGTTAAGACTGAAAAACCATCTGCTAAACTAGAATCGGTAAAATCTTTTTCCTTATATGCTTTTACCAAATCGCCTTTACTATTGTAAATTTTGAATTCCAGGTTTTTAATTTTTGAAAATTTATCATATACAATTGATAAATCAAGATCACTTAATCCTTTTTCATTTAAAATCCAGTTTGTTTCAGAGAATTGTTGTTTTAAAGTAGATTGAGACAGTATTTCATTATTTTCGGTTCGATCTAAAATAACTTTGTTTATATTTTCAAAGAATTCTTTAGTAACATCTGCTAAAGAAATATCTATTTTCTTTTGAGCATGTATTTGCAAACAACTCCCTATTAAAAAAGTTCCTAATAAGATCTGTTTCATAAGTGTGTAGTATTTATTAATGTTTTATTCTTTATTCTTAGTATCAATTATAATAGTAACCGGACCATCATTTATTAACGCCACTTTCATATCGGCACCAAATTCTCCGGTTTGTACTTTTTTTTCTATAGCTTTTTCCATTGATGCCACAAAAGCTTCGTATAACGGAATAGCAAAATCTGGTTTTGATGCTTTTATATAAGAAGGTCGGTTTCCTTTTTTGGTAGATGCGTGTAAAGTAAACTGACTTACAACTATGACATCGCCATTTACCTCTTGAACCGATTTATTCATTACGTGGTTTTCATCGTTAAAAATGCGGAGTTGAGCAATTTTTGTAGTTAACCAATTAATATCTTCAAAAGTATCGGCATTTTCAATTCCTACTAAAACCAACAAACCTAAACCAATTGCAGCTACTTTTTCGTTGTTTATGGTAACCGACGCCTGCGAAACGCGTTGTATTACTGCTTTCATTCTACATCTTGGCTTTTACCGTTTCCGTAAGCATCAGTTCTATAATTGTCTTCTTCTCCATCTAAAATCTGAATATAACTTTTGTAGCGCGACCACGGAATTTCATCGTTATCTAACGCATCTTTCACCGCGCAATTTGGTTCTTCTCTGTGCAGACAGTTATTAAACTTACATTGATCTTTCAGTTTGAAAAATTCTGGGAAATAATCACCAACTTCTTGCGGTTCCATATCAACAATACCAAAACCACGAATTCCAGGTGTATCTATAATTTTTGCATTAAAACTTAAATCGTACATTTCGGCAAAAGTAGTGGTATGTTGTCCTTGCTGATGTTGTTCTGATATTTCTTTTGTTTTCAGATTCAATCCAGGCTCTAAAGCATTTACCAAGGTAGATTTACCAACGCCTGAATGCCCGGTGAACATAGAAACTTTATCAATCATTTCCGCTTTCAGTTTATCCAAACCTTTTCCTTCGGCAGCCGATACACGTAAACACTTGTATCCTATTTTATCATAAATATATTGCAGGTACAATTGATCATTCAACGTTTCTTCTGAAAAAGTATCCACTTTATTAAAAACTAACACTGCTTCAATATCATACGCTTCGGCAGTTACCAACAATCGATCAATAAAACTGGTAGTTGTAACCGGATTATCAATTGTAACCAAAATAAAAAGCACATCGATATTTGCAGCAATGATATGCACTTGTTTAGACAAATTTACCGACTTGCGAATTAAATAATTTTTGCGCTCGTGAATGTTGGTAATAACGCCCGTAACTTCATCTGCCGAATTATCCAAATCAAAATCTACCTTATCGCCTACGGCAAGTGGGTTGGTACTTTTAATACCCTTCATTCTGAATTTCCCTTTAATTCTACACTCAAAAAACTCGTTCGTATCAGCTTTTACGGTGTACCAGCTTCCTGTAGATTTATAAACAATCCCTGTCATTCACTTTTATTTTCTGTTGATAATATGATCCTGTCTTGTGATACTTTCATCGTGAATTGCCTTGAATAACGAAGTGATAAAAGCCTCTCCCAATTTATTTTCTTTGCCTTCACGACGCATTTTTATAAGTACTTCCTGCCAACGTTCGGGTTGTAAAACGGCAACGTTTTTGGCTTTTTTTAGTAAACCAATTTCGTCGGCAATCTGCATTCTATCTTTTAGTAATTTTAAAATTTGCGTATCAATTTCATCAATTCTTGTACGAAACATGTTCATTTCATGCAAATACGAATCTTCTAAATTTAAGGAATCTCGCAATACCAAATTCGACAAAATTTCCTGTAATCTTTTTGGAGTTACCTGTTGTGCGGCATCGCTCCAAGCTAAATCCGGCGTGCAATGCGTTTCAATCATCAAGCCATCGAAATTCAAGTCCAATGCTTTTTGAGCTATTTGTTGAATTAAATCTCTGTTTCCTGTAATATGTGACGGATCATTTATCAACGGAATTTCGGGAAAACGAATCTGCAAATCAATCGGAATCTGCCATTCTGGTTTATTGCGATATTTTATTTTTTCGTAGCTTGAAAATCCACGGTGAATAAATCCCAACTTTTCGATTCCTGCATTCTGCAAACGTTCAAAACCACCAATCCATAAGCTTAAATCAGGATTTACCGGATTCTTTATAAAAATAATTTTATCGGTGCCTTTCAATGCATCGGCAATTTCCTGAACCGCAAAAGGATTCACGGTTGTACGTGCACCAATCCACAAAACATCGATATCATGTGCCAAAGCCAGCTCTACATGTTCTGCAGTAGCAACTTCGGTCGCCAAAAGCATTCCGGTTTCTGCCTTAACTTGTTGCAACCATTTTAAACCAATGGCGCCAACACCTTCAAAACCGCCCGGACGGGTTCTTGGTTTCCAAATTCCTGCTCGATAAATGGTTGCCTGATCTTTAACTCCGTGCGCAATTTCCAACACCTGATCTGGCGTTTCGGCACTGCACGGACCTGCGATTATCAAAGGTTTGTTACCCGATAATTGCTTAAACCACAAAGCTTTTTCGCTTACTTTTGTCATACCGCAAATTTACAGATATTTCAGTAATATTAACCCTTAGTACATTATTAAATGACCACAGATTCACAGATTTCTTTACTTAAACATTATAAAACGTAAAACTATGTAGGTAATATTGAATGCGTCGCATTCAATATTTGTTAAATTTAAGTTTATACTGATTTAAAATATATCTGTGCATCTGTGGTAAAAATTTAAGCATCTGATTTTAAAATATTTATTTGTAATTATATAGTGCATTACAAATTATTATTATTAATTATTTAAGGTGTAATGTATCTTATTAATTTCATTAAAAAAACCCAACGAAGTTTGCTACTTTATTGGGGTTAAATCACCTATACAAGATAATACAAAACAAATTGTATTACAAAAAAATACGTACTTTTGTGTAAAACAAGAAATTCTATGTCGATAGAAGTACAAAATATCTCTAAAAATTACGGAACGCAAAAGGCGTTAGATACCATTGATTTTAAAATTAACAAAGGGGAAATTGTCGGTTTTCTAGGTCCGAATGGTGCCGGAAAATCTACTTTGATGAAAATTTTAACCACATATATTACAGCCGATAACGGTACTGCAATTGTAAATGGTTTTAATGTGAACACACACCCGAAAGAAGTTCAAAAATCTATTGGTTATTTGCCCGAACACAATCCGCTTTATTTAGATTTGTACGTTCGTGAGTATTTGGCTTTTAATGCCGATGTGTATAAAGTCGACAAAAAACGTATTGACGAAGTGATACAGCTTACGGGTTTATCGCCCGAAGCGCATAAAAAAATAGGACAATTATCTAAAGGATACCGTCAGCGTGTTGGTTTGGCTACAGCTTTATTGCATGATCCGGAAGTGTTGATTTTAGATGAACCTACTACAGGATTGGATCCGAACCAACTGACAGAAATTCGTGACTTGATTAAAAACATTGGGAAAGACAAAACCGTTTTTTTATCGACTCATATTATGCAGGAAGTGGAGGCAATTTGCGATCGAGTGATTATTATTAAAAGCGGCGTTATTGTTGCCGATAATAAATTGCAACAAATGTTTAACAATGAAAACGATCAGGTTATTGAAATTGAGTTTGACGTTAAAATTGAAGAAGAATTTATTAAGCATTTACCTAACTTAAAATCGTTTCAAAATATTCATGATATGCAGTGGGAGCTGATATTTAATGCCAATGAAGATATGCGCCCTGCCCTATTTGATTTTGCTAAAGAATTAGATGTAAAGATTTTATCTATGCAGCTTAAAAATAAAAATCTGGAAACTATTTTTAGAGAGAAAACGATGTAAATTTTCGTTTGATTTGTCATTCTGAATGAAACGTAGTGGAGTGAAGAATCTTCTCCAATATATTCTTGAGGATTCTTCCTTCGTCAGAATGACAGAAAAATAAAATTAACTAAAAACTATTTATAAACCACATTTCCTGTATATAAGCGTTCAATTTTTATGGTATCGGGTTTATTGTACACATAAATATTGCCGACAGATGCAATAACGCCTTCTAATTTGTTTTTAGCAAAAATATGAATATTTTGGTTGCTGCGGTGGTACGATAAAACTGTTTTAGCATGTAATAATTTAGCATCAACCGAACCATTGGCTCCGTAAAGCTGCACGTCTAAAACATTGGTTTTTCCTTTTAAAACAAAGTTTCCTACCTGATTATCTTCAACGGTTACCCAATTATTGTTTATTTTTAAATTAAAGTTGGTCGATGCACTTTCTTCGTTTGGAATACTTGTTAACAAATACAAATTCGGATAACGCAATGTATCATTCGATACTACATTAAACTGTGTGCGAGAACGTATACTTTTTAAGTTGGGAGCATAGATTTTTAAAACGGCAGTTTCATAACTCTTAAGCATTTGACACGAAATTTCGTTTTTTATGGTAAGAATTGAATCTTTAACTTGAAATGAAAGTGCCTCGATTCTATTTTCAAACGATTGAATTTCCATTTTAAAAGTAGCGCTCGGAATAATTTCTGCCGAAACATTCATGGGAATATCAACTGTATGAAATCCTGATAACTGATGTTCTTGTGAAACGGCATTACCTTTTTTAGAAAAACAAGCATCTTCACCGGCGCATCCTACAATAATCAATAATAATAAAACGATACTTTTTTTCATAATTTTATTTCTATTTGCAAACGCAGAATTTATTTTAACCACAAATTTCACTAATTATCACGGATTTACAATTAAAATCAAACACTTAAACTTTTAACCTTAAACTTTTAAACCTTAAACTTTTAAGCCTACAACTTATACCCTACACCAACTTCAAACGCCTCGGCTTTCGCAAAATGTGTTTTTAACGACATGATTCCAAAAATATTTTCTGTAACATAATATCGTAAGCCCAAACGTTGATAAAGCGAGCCATTTTTCTTGTATTCATCGTGCACGTAATAACCAATATTTCCTTCGGCAGTTAATTTGTTCAGATACCATTCGTATCCTACAAAAACGCCCACACGTTTCCAATCGGTATTTTTATCCATTTCTTCTTCAGGAAAAGAAGTTGCCAAAAAAGGGATTAATTCTTTAAGAGAATTCGACAAAAAAACTTCGGCTCCTAATTGTGCTGCACCGTAATTATTCAAAGGTTTTTCTACAATTGCCGTGATATGATAAAACGGTTTTTGTCCCATACCAATGATATGACTTTCGTTTACGCCGGTTCTGAACAAAAGATTGTATCGAATATGTTGCGGATAATCTATAAAAGAATTGGCTTTACCGGTTTGATCTTCATCAGAAAAATGATAGGTTAAACCCACATTCACTCCTAACGTATTAGTACTTGTATTGGGTGCTTTAATGGTGGCATTTGAATGATGTACGAACAATAAACCTGCATTTATTCCTATGTTTTGCCAAATTCTTGGTTGATTGTAACCCAACATAAAATAGGTTGATGGCATAAATTTAGATCCGTAAGCCACATTGCGAAAATTAGTTTCTTTATTAAACGGATTTGTGGCGTAAGAAACTCCTTGCCCTACGCGAAACTGCAAACGTCTGTTTAAAAAATAAAAATTGTAATGTGCATACAAACCATACAAATCGCCTAACGTTTCGTTGTGATTGTTTTGTGTATGAAAAGAAAAACCAACTTCGGGAAAGCGATACTTGTGATGCCATTCTTTAGATCCGTTTACGCTGTGATTAACAGAAAACAGATAGCCTGTTGGTTTATTAGTAATTAAATGTGCAATATTTTCGCTGTGTGGCAAAATAGCACCTTGATAGGTTTGTAACGATACATTCCAATTTTCTTGAGCTGTTACTGATGAACATACAAATAAAAACAACAATAAATATTTGCGTGTCATTCTGAACGAAACCAAGCGAAGTGAAGAATCTAACTTTTTATAATTAGATTTCTCGTTCTTCGAAATGACAAAAATATTTAATATTTTTTTGAGTGATTGCATGAAAATAACTTCAACAAAAAAACTGTTCATGTTAAAACAAACCGTTAATTTCGGCATCAATACGGTTGATTATCTGTCCTAAATCTTCTGGGTTATCTACAAAATTAATAGGATCAACATCTATAATAAGTAACTTGCCTTTTGTATAACTTTTGATCCATTCTTCGTAACGTTCGTTCAATTTATTCAAATAATCAATAGAAATAGAATTTTCGTATTCACGCCCACGTTTATGAATTTGTCCGACTAAATTTGGAATAGAACTTCTTAAATAAATCAATAAATCAGGCGCGCCCACTAAATTTTCCATCAGTTCGAACAATTGTCTGTAATTATCGAAATCGCGGTTAGACATCAGTCCCATCGCATGTAAATTAGGAGCAAAAATATGCGCATCTTCGTAAATGGTTCGATCTTGAATGGTGTTTTTACCACTTGATTTCATTGTCAAAACCTGACGAAAACGACTGTTTAAAAAATAAATCTGCAAATTAAACGACCAACGATCCATTGAATGATAAAAATCATCTAAATACGGATTGTCTACCACATCTTCGTAATGCGCATCCCATTTATAATGCTTTGATAATAATCTGGTTAACGTTGTTTTTCCTGCGCCAATATTTCCGGCAATTGCAACTTGCATATTTTTTAATTTAAAGTATATAAATAAAGTTTGTTAGCGGTTAGTAAACTTATATTTTTTGCTATCATAAAAGCTTGTTCCACATTAGCATCCACTTCACGCAAACGCTGGGTTTGTTTTTTAGCTTTATCTAATAAAAAAACACCATTGTTTAATTTGTAAATATAGTAATTGCCGCTAACAGCCAATAATTGAGATCGGCTTGGTAATTTTTGTTCCTCTAAAACATTTCCGTAAATATCAATTCCGTACACCACATTTTTAACTTGCCAATAAGCATAATTACCTGATGTTGTGATAAAATCGAAATTTGTAATGGGATTGCTAATGTAATTTGGTTGATTTTGGTTTGATGAGATTAAGCACCATCTTTTAGTTGTTTGATCGAAAATCCAAATGGATGCTTGTGCAGATAATGCAGCACAAACAGCATCTATTTCTGGGTAACGATCAATTAGCGAAATTTTTTCTTTTACACTCAATTGATTGTCCAATAAAATGATATTTTGAGTGCTTTTATAAAAAACGAGTTGTTGCAAAGGGTTGCGTTCATCGTACATTTCTATTGCCCCTAAAAACGGATCTTTAAATGTATAGGTTTTTAAAAGCGTTTCTTTAGCAATTTCGTTATTTACAATTGATGAAGCATCGCCCAAATGATTTAATCCGTAATACGTTAATTGAGTTGGACAAACCAATTCTTTTTTAAACACAGCCTCTTGTGCATTTACCGAAAATGCAGTAAAAAATGTAATAAAAGCTGTGGTTAATTTTTTCATTGTTTATATTATTTTGTCATTCTGAACGTTCCGATAGCTATCAGAACAGAGTGAAATGAAGAATCTCTAATAGATTCCTCTAGCTTGTGTTGAACCTGTCGAAGTATCGGAATGACAACGTATTCTTTACTTTTGATAAACCGTTATGATAAAATCGTATGTGTTTTTTTCATCTGCTTTATGAAATTCCTCTGAAATACCGTTCCAATTAGATGTTATTTCAGGGAAAAACGCATCGGCATCATCAAAAGTAGCATGTACATGTGTAATTATTAATTCATTTGCAATACTGATTGTTTCCTTATAAATTTCGCCACCGCCAATTACATAAACAATTTCCGGATTTTGCTGTTGTGCAAATTGCAAAGCATCGTTCACAGAAGGAAATGCAAAACAATTATCGGGAACAGGATAATTTTTTTGCCGAGTAATGATTAAATGCGTTCTGTTAGGCAATGGTTTAGGAAACGATTCAAACGTTTTACGCCCCATTAAAATAAAATGACCGCTTGTTGTGGTTTTAAAATGCTTAAAATCGGCAGGTAAATGCCACAACAAATTGTTATCTTTTCCTATGGCGTTATTTTGTGCAATGGCTGCTACTAAACTTATCTTCATTATACAGAAACTTGTCCTTTTATTGCCGGATGCGGATCGTAATCTACCAACGTAAAATCTTCAAACGTAAAATCGAAAATATCTTTTATTTCCGGATTTAATATCATTTTTGGTAACGGACGTGGTTCTCTTGACAACTGCAATTCAACTTGTTCAAAATGATTGTTGTAAATGTGCGCATCGCCAAACGTATGAATGAAATCGCCATAACCTAAACCGCAAACCTGAGCTACCATCATAGTAAACAAAGCGTACGACGCAATATTAAACGGAACACCTAAAAAGATATCTGCCGAACGCTGATACAACTGGCACGATAATTTTCCATCGGCAACATAAAACTGAAAAAAGGCATGACACGGAGGCAAAGCTGCTTTTCCGTTGGCAACATTTTCATCAAACGAAACTGAAGTATCAGGCAAAACAGAAGGATTCCACGCCGAAATTAACATTCTTCGGCTGTTTGGATTTGTCTTTAATGTTTCGATTAATTCTTTAATCTGATCGATTTCTTCGCCGTTCCAATTACGCCATTGATAGCCGTAAATAGGTCCTAAATCTCCGTTTTCATTCGCCCATTCGTCCCAAATACGAACGCCGTTTTCTTTTAAATAACCTATATTGGTATCGCCTTTTAAAAACCACAGCAATTCGTGAATAATCGATTTTAAATGGACTTTTTTGGTTGTAACCATAGGAAAACCTTCGGCTAAATTAAAACGCATTTGGTAGCCAAAAACACTTTTAGTTCCGGTACCCGTTCTATCGCCTTTTTGCACTCCGTTTTCTAAAACGTGCTTTACTAAATCAAGATACTGCTGCATTTTAATTACAAATTTCGTTTAGACAATTCATCTCGCAAACGAGCTGCTTTTTCATAATCTTCGTTTAAGACTGCCAATTCTAACATATCGTTTAATTCTTGAAGCGAGTAATCGGCAAATTCATTTCCTTTTTCCACAGGAACAATATTCAAAAACTCGTCAATCACATCACTTAATTCTTCATCGTTATCGTCGTCGTCGTCAGCATCAAAGTCATCGTCGTCGTAATTTTCATCTTTCGCATCTGCTTCTTCTTGTTCGCGAAGATAGATTCCTGCTTTGTCTAAAATATTCTGATAGGTAAAAATAGGCGCATCAAAACGCAATGCCAATGAAATAGCATCAGACGTGCGTGCATCGATAATTTCCTCGATACCGTCGCGTTCGCAGATAATGCTTGAAAAGAAAACGCCATCGACCAACTTGTGAATGATTACCTGTTTTACAACAATATCAAATCGGTCGCAAAAAGTTTTAAACAAATCGTGCGTTAACGGACGTGGTGGCTTTAAATCTTCTTCAATAGCAATGGCAATAGCTTGTGCTTCAAACGCACCGATCACGATTGGCAGTTTACGTTCGCCATCTACTTCATTCAAAATCAAAGCGTAAGCCCCGTTTTGCGTATGGCTATATGAAATTCCTTTTATTGTTAATCTTACTAAACTCATAGTGATAAAAATAGCCAAAAAAGGCTATTAAACAAAGATACATCTTTAAATTTAATAGCCTTTATTTAGAAAATTATTTTGTTTGGTTTTACTGTTTAAGTAATTAATTTCCATCGTAAACAACTTCCCAGTTCATAGCGTTTAAATCATCTAATGTTAAAACATACAATTTATCATAAATATTTTGCTCTTGAATTTCTTCCCAAGTGTGATTATCTAATGTTGATTGTTTGAAGACAAAAACATATAATTTTTTATTATTTTCAAAAAAATGCCCATAAACTTTAATATTATTTGAATCTCTTGATAAAATTTTCTGCTTTGTTAGTCGATATTGACTTATATTATTGCTACTCAGCCCGTGGTCGGAAATATCTTCATAAAAATAGATAGATTCTTCAATATTGTTTTTCAACATTATCTGTCCAGTTATTATTTTATCATCATGATTAGGACATCCTTGTAGAATACCCATCATAATAAAAAGCATTAAAAATTTTAAATATTTCATGATAATGTATTTTGTTTTAAATATACAAAAAAAAACAGCCGCAATTTCTTACGGCTGTTTGAATTATTAGATGGGATTGTTTCACCAGTTCGCTTACGCTCGTGTCTGAACCAAGTTCAGAATGACTTGTTTTAGTTATTATTCGCTTTGAATTCTTTTAACTTTTTAGTTAATTCAGGAACAATTTGGAACGCATCGCCAACAATTCCGTAATCGGCAACTTTAAAGAAAGGCGCTTCTGGATCAGAGTTGATAACTACTTTAATTTTAGATGCGTTGATACCTGCAATGTGCTGAATTGCACCAGAAATACCAACTGCAATGTATAAGTTTGACGCCACAGGTTTTCCTGTTTGCCCAACGTGTTCAGAGTGAGGTCTCCAATCTAAATCTGAAACCGGTTTAGAACAAGCTGTTGCTGCACCTAAAACACTCGCCAATTCTTCGATCATTCCCCAGTTTTCTGGTCCTTTTAAACCACGACCACCTGAAACAACGATTTCAGCATCGGCAATAGAAACTTGTCCTGATGCTTTTTCCTGACTTTGAATGTGGATGTTAAAATCAGCATCGTTTAAAGTTACTGTAAAATCTTCTGCAGAAGCTGCTCCAGATGCTTCAGCCAAACCAAATGAGTTTTTAGCTAATGCAATTACTTTTACGTCTGAAGTTAATTCTGTAACGTAAAATCCTTTGCTAGAAAAAGCATTACGCTTTACTTGAAACGGACTTGTAGAAACTGGTAAAGCTACAACGTTTGATGCATAACCAGCATCTAAACCAACGGCAACGATTGGCGCCAAGTATAAAGAATCGGTTGTAGACGATAAAACCACTACTTTAGCTCCTTCTTTTTGTGCTGCTTGTTTCACTACATCAGCGTATGCTTTTGCGTTAAACTTATCTAATTTACTATCGGTTACTTTTAGTACTTTATCAACACCGTATTTTCCCAATTCAGAAACATCACCTGCATTTACGGTAACTGCTGTAACGGTTGTTCCTAATGATTCTGCTATTTTTTTTGCATAAGAAGCTAATTCTAAAGCTACTTTTTTAAATTTACCTTCTGCAAACTCTGTATATATTAAAACTGACATTTTCGTTTATTTTTTAATTATAATTGAGACTTATTCTTTTGTCATTCTGACGAAGGAAGAATCTTTTAGAGATTTCTCGACAAGCTCGAAATGACAGGCGCTTAAAATTTAGATTACTTTTGCTTCGTTATGCAATAAATTGATTAACTCGTCTAAATTATCAGGGCTGATTAATTTTACAGCCGACTTTGGCGCTGGTTTTTCAAACTTAACCGCTTTGGTTTTAGTTTCAGTTGCAACTGGTTCCATAACGTTTAACGCTTTGGTACGAGCTGTCATAATTCCACGCATGTTTGGAATACGTAAATCTTTTTCTTCAACAATACCTTTTTGTCCGCCAATTACCAACGGTAAATTAGTAGTTAATGTTTCTTTACCACCGTCGATCTCACGAACCAAAGTTGCATTAGATCCATCAACCTCAACACCAACACAAGAATTCACAAAATTGTAACCTAATAAAGAGGCTAACATTCCAGGAACCATTCCACCGTTATAATCTAACGATTCTTTTCCACAAATAACAACATCATAATTACCAGCTTTAACCACTTGTTCTAATTCTTTTGCTACTTGGAAACCATCTGTAGGTACAGCGTTTACACGAATTGCTTCATCGGCACCAATTGCTAATGCTTTACGTATAGTAGCTTCGGTATCGGCACCACCAACATTTACAACAGTTACATGAGCACCTTGTTTTTCCTTAAACCAAATGGCACGTGTTAAACCAAATTCATCGTTCGGATTAATTACAAATTGAACACCGTTTGTATCAAATTCTGTATCACCGTTTGTGAAGTTAATCTTTGCAGTAGTATCAGGCACATGGCTGATGCAAACTAATATTTTCATTTATTTTACGTTTTTTAGATTAATTCTTAATTAGCTACGAAGATAAAAAAAATTTCAAATAAAAATACTATGCGTGCATATAATTTATTATCAGTTTGTACAAATTAAAAACTACATTAAACAGAAAACCTTAACTTTACGTAAAAAATAAGGCTCTATGCCCGATTCACACAATAAAAAGATAATTATGAAAAACTACTTATACCTTACACTGATTATATTGACTTTTTCGTGCCACAAAAAAACCGAGGAATCTAAAACAAAAATTGAATCGACAATAAACAATGAAATTATTGAAGATACCGATATTGTGGATCTACCTACAGAAGAAAACAAACTGCTAAAAATACATAATGATATTTCTAATGCAATGGAAAATATCAGTAACGACAGCTTGCTTGTGGCAAGTAGTAAACAGTTTACCGATTCGCTTACCTATTTAATTAAAAACAATAACAACACCTTTAATTATCCGTTTGAATTATTACAGAAAGAAAATGTGCTAAAAATGGCAACATCTGCCGATAAAAAACTGCGCGTTTACAGTTGGGATACTAATTCGGGAGGATCCATGCGCTTTTTTAATCAGATTTATCAGTTTGAAGCAGATGGAAACATCACAGTAAATCAAAGTCTGGCGTCTAACGATGCTCAATCCTATTTTTCGAAAATTTATACCGTTCAAACAAAAAACAACGAAAATGTTCATTTGGTAATCTCCAACAGCATCCTTTCAAGTAAATATTCGGTTCAACACATTAATGCTTACAAGATTGGAACTGATAATTTAAAAAGTATGGCTGTTTTTAAAACAAAAAAGGAAACATTAAGTTCCATTTCGGTAGAGTTTGATTTTTTCAGTGTGGCAGACAGACCTGAACGCCCGGTTGAATTAATTACGTTGGAGAACAATACACTAAAAATTGCTTTGGTTAACGACAAGCAAAATGTAACCAGCAAAAATTTAATTTACGAATGGAATGGCGATGTGTTTATATATAAAGGAGTAAAATAAAATCTATTTGTAATTTATTTTCAAAAACAAAGTCAAACAAATTATAATTTCATATTTTTGTGCACCTATCAATATATGATATACTATTATGAGAACAATTCAATTTAGAGAGGCGATTTGCGAAGCTATGAGCGAAGAAATGCGTCGCGATGAAAAGATATATTTAATGGGTGAAGAAGTTGCCGAATACAACGGAGCTTACAAAGCCAGTAAAGGAATGTTAGACGAGTTTGGTGCAAAACGTGTTATTGATACACCCATTGCAGAATTAGGTTTTGCTGGTATTGCAGTAGGATCGGCTATGAACGGATTACGTCCAATTGTTGAATTCATGACGTTTAACTTTTCATTAGTGGGTATTGATCAAATTATTAACAACGCAGCAAAAATGCGTCAAATGAGCGGTGGTCAATTCTCTATGCCAATGGTTTTCCGCGGACCAACAGCATCTGCAGGGCAATTAGCAGCTACCCACTCACAGGCTTTTGAAAACTGGTATGCAAACACACCAGGTTTAAAAGTGGTGGTTCCATCTAACCCATACGATGCAAAAGGATTATTAAAAGCAGCAATTCGCGATAACGATCCGGTTATTTTTATGGAATCGGAACAAATGTACGGTGACAAAGGTGAAGTGCCAGATGGCGAATACACCATTCCTTTAGGAGTTGCCGATATTAAGCGCGAAGGAACCGATGTTACCATTGTATCTTTTGGTAAAATTATTAAAGAAGCGTATGCGGCTGCCGATGAATTAGCAAAAGAAAATATTTCTTGTGAAATTATCGATTTACGCACTGTTCGCCCAATGGATTACGATGCCATTATTAAATCGGTACAAAAAACAAACCGCTTAATTGTTTTAGAAGAAGCTTGGCCATTTGCATCTGTTGCTTCAGAAATTACCTATATGGTTCAAGATCGTGCGTTTGATTATTTAGATGCGCCAATTCAACGTATTACTACTGCCGATACACCTGCACCGTTTTCTCCAGCTTTATTAAAAGAATGGTTGCCAAATGCAAACGATGTTGTTAAAGCTGTTAAAAAAGTAATGTACAAAAAATAATAAAATTCATTTACATTTGTAACTCCAACCAAAAGGTTGGAGTTTTTTGTTATGAAAAAAATTGGACTATTATTATTCTTATTGCTATCGATACCCTTACTGGCGCAAACAAAAGTTGGCGGTATTGTTATAGATACAAAACAAGTGTCTGTTGCGTACGCAAGCGTGTATTTTAAAAACACAGCCGAAGGAGTAATTACTAACGAAGACGGTAAGTTTTATTTAGAATCTGAAAACAAACAAGACACTTTAGTAATTTCTTTTACAGGCTATGAAGATGTTTTTTTACCCTTAACCAAAGCTATCAATCTTGATTTAAAAATTGAATTAAGAGAAGACACGGTGCTTTCTGAAATTAAAATTTTCGCAGGAAAAACATCAAAGAAAGACAATCCTGCATTAGATATCTTGCGAAAAATATGGGAAAACCGACGAAAAAACGGTCTGCATAAATTCGATCAATATACCTTTCAGAAATACGAAAAAATAGAATTCGATTTAAACTCAATCGATAGTGCCTACATGAAAAACCGTCTGTTTAAAGGCATGGAATTTATTTTTGATAAGGTTGATACTTCTAAAATTACCGGAAAAACCTATCTTCCAATCTTTATCAACGAACAAGCATCAAACGTTTATGGCGATAATGTGGCTAAACTGAAAAAAGAAATTCTGGCAGGAAATAAAAACTCGGGTTTTGAAAGCAACCAACACATTATGGCATTTCTTAAAGATTTGTATGTAGAATATGATATTTACGATAACTACTTAAAACTGTTCGATAAAGATTTTGTTTCACCCCTTTCACGCACCGGTATCAACGTTTATAATTATGTGCTAACAGACACAGCCGATATCGATGGTAAAAAATGTTATAATATTGTGTATTATCCGCGCAGAAAAGGCGAATTAACCTTTAAGGGCGATTTTTGGGTAAACGATGGCACTTGGGCAATCAAAAAAATAAATATGGCTATTAGTAAAGATGCCAATATTAACTGGGTGCGCGATATTTATATTGAACAAGAATTCGATGTGTTGAACGATTCGGTTTTCTTACTTACAAAAGATCATTTAATGACCGATTTCAGTATCCGTCAAAACGAAAAATCAAAAGGAATGTACGGAAAACGAACTACGTATTACAAACAGTTCGAGTTCGATAAAAAGAAACCTCTTAACTTTTATAAAAGCGAAGTAAACAGCTACAACGAAGCCTTAATGAATCGCTCTGATGAATTTTGGGAAGGCTACCGTTTTGAACCTTTATCTGAAGAAGAAAAAGGCATTTACACCATGTTAAACGAATTGCAGCAAAACAAACGTTTTCAAACTTATGTTAATTTGGGAACTATTTTAGCAAGCGATTACATACAGATTGGCAATTTTGATTACGGACCTATTTTTTCTTCGTTTGGTTTTAATGATATCGAAGGATTTCGTTTGCGCATGGGCGGACGAACTTATTTTGGACAAAACGATATGTGGCGTTTAGAAGGGTACACTGCCTATGGTTTTAAAGACGATAAATTTAAGTACGGTATTTCGGGCAGGTTTATGCTTGATAAAGATTCGCGCTTTATTTTCTTTGCCGGTAACCGCAGAGATGTAGAACAAATTGCCGCTACCCTATCGCCTATTACCGATGTTTTAGGACGAAGTTTTGCATCGAGTGCTTTGCTTGCAAGCGGCGATAACTCTAAACTATCAAACATCAATTTAACATCGGCTGGGTTAGAAATAGAACCTTTAAAGAATTTAAAATTTTCGGCAGCTTTTAATTACAAAACGTTAAAATCGGCATCACCCACTTTTTCTTTGGGATATTACGATGAATTAGGAGCTGTTCAGTCCGATTTACATCAATCCGAAATAAATTTATCTGTCGATTATACGCCACGTAGAAAAACGGTGGGTTACGGCGTTGACCGTACCGATGTAGACTATAACTACGCCCGCGTTTTCTTTAATTATGCTTTAGGGGTAAAAGGAATGTTAAACAGCGATTTCGATTATAAAAAAGTACAATTATTGTACCGTCACCCAATATTAGTAGGTGGTTTCGGACGTTTTACACCAACATTTGAAGCCGGAAAAACCTTTGGAACCGTTCCGTTGGGCTTAATGAGTGTAATTCCAGGAAACCAGTCGTACTTTATCATAGACAACGCTTTTAGCCAAATGAATTATTACGAATTTATTACCGACGAGTATATTGCCCTACATTTAGAACATAATTTTAATGGTAGAATTTTTTCTAGAATTCCGGGTATCAGAAAATTAGGTTTACGTGAATTTGTTGGTCTTCGTGGGGTTTGGGGCGATGTTTCTAAAGAAAACATAGCATTAAACGCATCGAACATTTCTTATATTGCTCCAAGCGATAAAATTTATTACGAATATTTTGTTGGGGTTGGCAATATCTTTAAATGTTTAAGAATTGATGTTACTTGGCGTGGAAATTATCTAGAAAATCCAGATGTTCGTAAAATGGGTGTAAAAGCCGTCTTTGGATTCCATTTTTAATTTGTAAGGAATTGAATTTTAACGTACTTTTGCAACCAATTTTGAAATTAAGAAATATACAGATATGACAAACGTTGAACAATTCGATGTATTCATCGAAATTCCTGCAGGAAGCAGAAATAAATACGAGTTCGATTTTGATTTAAAAATGATGAGATTCGATCGTTTATTATTCTCATCTATGAAATACCCAACAGATTACGGTTTTATTCCAGAAACGTTAGCTTTAGATAACGATCCGTTAGATGTTTTGGTTTTAACTACCGAACCAACTATTCCAGGATTGTTAATGGAAGTTAAGCCAATTGGGGTTTTCTACATGGCAGACGACAAAGGAAACGATGAAAAAATTATCTGTGTACCAACCGGCGATCCGTTAATGCGCGAATTAAATGATTTAGGTGATATCAACAAACACCTTATTAAAGAAATCGAGCATTTTTTCCAAGTTTATAAAGACTTAGAAAAGAAAAAAGTAGAAACTAATGGTTTTGGCGATAAAGCAGCAGCAATTGCAATGATTAAAGAATGCCAAGAGCGTTTTGCACAACTACCAACAGAAAAACAAAAATCTTTTAGTATAAGATAAACAAAAAAGCCAGAATGTGAATTCTGGCTTTTTTGTTGTTTATATTTTAAACGGATCGTTTCTTTTTTCGTAAGCTTCAAATATTTCTTTAGCTGTATATTTTTTTTGAAGTTCTTTAAACAAATCGTTATTTTCTTTTGATATTTTATCAACTTCTTTATGATATTTATTTACTTCTTCGTTCAATAAAATACCTTCTTCAACTGTTTTAAATTTAGTTTCACTTAAATCGTCGTTTAAGTATTTTTCTAGATCAGGTACTGAGCAAAAAAATTTACTATCGTGATTTATTTTGTCAGCATATTCATCTAATTTTAAATTATAGGTATCTATTATTTCACTAGAATGAATACTTTTAAAACTTTCTTCATATCTAATAAACAAAGAATCTTTTGTTATGTCTTGTGCAAAACTGTTAACCACTGTTAACAGAAATACTATTGTTAAATATTTCATTTTCATAAATTAAATTATATACCTATACAATTTCTAAAATAACTAGTACAATTATTCATTCTAATAAAATCATTCTTTTCTATTGTTAAATGAATCTTATTAAATCGTTCATCACGTTCTTTTCCTTTATACTCACCGTACAACTTTTCTATCTGATTTGCATAAATTTCAGAATGAGCTTCACTATATTTCTTAAAATTATCACCACATTCGTCAGATATTTTCTGCTCAATTATCAGATTTTGTATTTGCAAATGCACTAAATAAGAATACGGTGATGTAATTTTAATAGTTGAATTTTTATAAAACTCTTGTCTTTGTAAGTCTAATATTAAATTCCAATGTAGTTTAGCTTCTTCAACCGAATTAAAATTTGTAAATTCTAGGTTTGATTCGATCCACACAAACATTACTTCCTCGCTTTCAAATAAATGGTTAAATAAATTGGTATTTAACTTTTTATAAAAATGCTCGGTGGCTTTTTCCCACTGTGAAACATTTAAATTCAGCCAACTTTCATATTTCTCACCTAATGTTTTAGGCAAAGAATTTTCATTTGCAAAACCAACGGTTCCACATAAAAAAATCATTAAATAGAACACTTTTTTCATAAAACTCTCAAAACAAATTAAACATCACACAATATAATAAAAAATTTCATAAAAACTACAAAAAATCAATATTCCTTAAATTGATGCTACTATCTTTTATTATAATTATATTTGTAGAAATTTCACAAACAAAATGGCAGATCAAATCAATCCTTATAAAGATTCTAATTTAGGTAAAAAACAGCAGGTTGAACAAATGTTTGATACTATTTCTGGGAATTATGACAGTTTAAACCGAATGATTTCGTTAGGAACAGATCAAGGCTGGCGACGTAATGTACTTAAAATGGTATCAGATACCAACCCAGAAAATATTTTAGATATCGCAACAGGAACGGGCGATTTGGCAATTTTACTTTCAAAATCAAATGCTAAAAAAATTGTAGGCTTAGATCTTTCGGCAGGAATGTTAGAGGTTGGTAAAGAAAAAGTGAAAGCCTTAAATCTGCAAAATAAAATTGAAATGATTCAGGGCGATTCTGAAAATTTACCATTTCCAAACAATACTTTTGATGCTATTACCGTTGCCTTTGGTATACGTAATTTTGAAAATCTAGAAAAAGGTTTGTCCGAAATTTTACGTGTGTTAAAACCTAACGGAATTTTTGTTATCTTAGAAACCTCGGTTCCAACAAAGTTTCCGTTTAAACAAGGTTATAATTTTTACATGAAAACCTTTATGCCTTTAATGGGCAAAATGTTTTCTAAAGATCAAAAAGCATACGAATACCTGTCAGAATCGGCAAAAAATTTCCCTTACGGCGAAAAATTAAATATCATTTTACAGCACGTAGGCTTTAAAAACGTAAAACACAGCCCGCAAACAATGGGCGTTGCAACCATTTATTCAGCATCAAAATAATCGTATGAAAAACCTTTTAATTGCTACTTGTTTTCTTTTAACCGCAAATTCGTTTGCACAGGGTATGTTTGGCAAAAACCCTTACCGAAACCAGCAAGACTGGGATCAGCAACGTGTGCATTATGGTTATTATTTAGGATTTAGCTCGTACAATTTTAAGTTCGATTACAAGAAAAGCTATTACGATAAAAACGGAAGCGACGAAATTCTTGTAACACCAACTACAGGTTTTAATGTTGGTTTGGTTGGAAACTTGCGTTTAATGGAATATTTAGATTTACGTTTTGAACCTGGTTTGTACTATACCCGCAGAAAATTATTTTTTCCACATATACAAAATCCCGATCAAAACACGCGAGATGTAGCTTCAACCTACATTCATTTTCCGTTATTATTGAAATTTTCTGCCTTAAGAGCCGGAAATATTCGTCCGTATATTTTAACAGGAATATCGCAATCATTGAATTTAAGTAGTAACGAAACATCTAAAGACGATAATTACCAAGGACGTTTTAGAATGAAAAAATGGACCGCAAATTACGAATTAGGCTTGGGAATTGATTTGTATTTTGAACATTTTAAATTTACTCCGTCGGTTCGAGGTGTTTTTGGCTTACAAGACGAATTAATTCGTGATAAAAACCCAAACAGTCCATGGACAGGCGATATAGAATCAATGAAAACACGTGGTTTGTTTGTTAACTTTACGTTTCATTAATAGTTGTTAGTATTGAGCTTTTAGCTTTTAGATATAAAAAATCCTGCAAATTGAACTTGCAGGATTTTTTTATATGTTTTTGAATTATTTTCAACCTCTTTTAAACTCACTTAAAATAATAGCAGTTGCAGTGGCAACGTTTAAACTTTCGGTTTGCTGTAGGTCGCCAAAGCGTGGAATGGCAATTTTAGCAGTTACTAACGCTTCTATTGCTGAAGATATTCCGTTTGCTTCGTTACCCATTACAATAATTCCGCTGGTTGGTAAATTGGTTTTGTAAATATTGGTTCCGTCCATAAAAGTTCCATAAACAGGCTCGTTACTATTCTTTAAATAATCAACCAAATTAGTATAAAAAATATTTACACGCGTTAACGATCCCATGGTTGCCTGTACTACTTTTGGGTTGTAAACGTCAACCGTTTCGTTGCTGCAAATTAAATCGGTAATACCAAACCAATCGCACAAACGAATAATGGTTCCTAAATTTCCAGGATCGCGCACACTGTCTAACGCAACTTTTAATCCGTTTTGTTGTGGCATTACTTCTTCTTTCATTTTAAAAAGTGCCAAACAGTCATTCGGTGTAGTTAACGATGATATTTTCTTAAGTTCTGTATCGGTAATTTCCGTAATAAATTCTTTTGAAACCTTAAAGTTTAACTGCTTTGTGGTATAAATATGTTCTAACTGCAAAGTGGAATCTAACAGTTCGTTAATCACCTTAAATCCTTCGGTAACAAAAATTTTATTTAAATCGCGGAATTTTTTTTGCTTTAATTGCGTTATATATTTGATTTGGTTTTTAGTAAGCATTCGTGAAAAGTTGTAATTTTACCAATTGAAATTGTTATGACCTTGAGAAATAATTTATCAAAATTAGTGTTTATTACTTTAATTTCAAGCTTTTTTTTAGCTTGTTCGTTAACAAAGCGTGTACCCGCAAACGAACGCCTGCTTACAGGAAATGAAATTGTGGTAAACAATAAAAAAGAAACCAGCGAAGCCATAGTTAAACAGCTTTACCAACAGCCCAACAGTAATTTGTTAGGCTACCATTTGCGCTTGCATATGTACAATATGGCAAAAGTAAATCCCGACTCTAGCTATCAGGCGTGGTTAGATAAGCATCCTAATAACGAACGTTTTCTGGCAAAATTACTATCGGCTAAACAAGTAGATCGCTTGGGCACCTCGTTTTTTGTATCAGGCATGGGCAGAACCTTAAAAAAATTAGGCGAAGCACCTGTAATTTATGATGTAGAACGCAGCAAAAAATCTGTAATTCGTTTAAAAAACCATTATTTTAATCAAGGATATTTCAACACAAAAATCGTTTATGATGTTGACAGTTTAAAATACAAGAAAATTAGCACCCTTTATCATATTACTACAGGAAATCCTTATAAATACGACAGTATTGCGGTTGCTGTGAAATCGCCCGAACTAGATTCGCTTTATAAAACCAACAAACGCGCAAGTGTTATAAAAAAAGGGGATCAGTACAATGCTGTAAAATTAGATGAAGAACGCGACCGTATTACTACTTTTTTTAGAAACAACGGCGCTTACGATTTCCAGAAAACCTACATTACCTACGAAGCCGATACGTTAAAAAACAATCACACAACCGATATCTATTTAAACATAGACAATAAAAATATCAAACAGGGCGACACATTGGTTACCCAACCTTTTAAACTTTACAAAATAAGCAAGGTAAATGTGTACACCAGCAATACATCGGCAGAATATCAAACCATAACCGATTCTGTTCAATATAAAAATTTAAACATTTACAGCAAAGGTCCGTTAAGTTACAAACCAAAAGTTTTACGAAACGCTGTGTTTATAGATGAAGACGGATATTTTTCAGACATGCGTCGTTTAATTACTTCGCGTTCATTAAGCAACCTAAAGGTTTTTAACTATCCTACTATAGAATATGTTCCGGATACACGCGACAGTTTGGGCAAATCGTTAATTGCAAATATTACATTGAATCCTAAAAAGCGAATTATTTTTAATCCATCAATCGATTTAAATCATTCTAACATTCAAGATTTCGGTATTCAGGGAAATATTGGTTTTGTTTTTAGAAACGTTTTTAAAGGAGCCGAAATTTTAGATGTAGGTTTTAGAGGCAACATTGGCTCGTCGGCATCAAGATATCGCAACGAACAAAATACCTTTTTTGATATTTTAGAATACGGTGCCGATGTAAAATTAACCATTCCCCGTTTTTTGTTTTTTCCTAATATGATTGACAGACTGGTAGATCGCACCTCATTTCCTAACACCACTTTAAGCGTTGGTTTTTTTAATCAACAAAATATTGGTTTAGATAAACAGAATCTTACCGGAGTTTATAATTATTCATGGTCGTACAAAAGAAGAAACACTTTAAGTTTCGATGTTTTTAACCTGCAGTTTGTCCGCAACATGAATCCAGGGAATTATTTTAAAGTGTATCGATCTTCGTACAACACCTTAAACAACATTTCAGATAATGTAAACACCAACCCTTCATATCTTGATGAAAATGGAAATTTAACCATAGCAGAAGGTGGTGCCGATGCTTTTATTTCCGATGTATTAAACGGAAACACAAATGCCAATGCAGCCGATCATCAAACCGTTAGAAGTATTTCGGAACGAAAACAGCGTTTAACCGAAAACAACCTTATCTTGGCAAGCAACATTGTGTACACCTACTCTAACCGTTTTAACATAAAAGATCAAGATTTTTTTACCTTTAGAACAAAAATAGAATCTGCAGGAAACATTTTAAACGCCATTGCAAAATCAAACAGCAAGACCAACGAAAATGGCAAACACACCGTTTTAGACGTTGCTTATTCACAATACATTAAAGGCGAAGTAGATTTTATTAAGTATTTTGATTTAGGAAATCAAAATGTCTTGGCATTGCGCGCTTTTGGTGGAATTGCCATTCCGTACGGTAATAGTGACAACATACCTTTTTCGCGCAGTTATTTTGCAGGTGGATCTAACGACAACCGTGCATGGCAGTCGTACCGTTTAGGACCTGGTCGCAGCGGTGGTATTTTAGATTTTAACGAAGCAAATATGAAATTGGCATTTAATGCAGAGTACCGTTTTAACGTTACCGGCCCTTGGAACATGACAATATTTGCCGATGCAGGCAATATTTGGAACGCTTTAGACAACGTAACCGAAGAAGATATGACCTTTAACGGATTAAAATCTTTAAAAGATTTAGCATTAGGTACCGGATTGGGAATACGTTATGATTTCAGCTTTTTTGTAGTACGTTTAGATCTAGGATTTAAAACCTATAATCCAGCAAACGAAGCCAACCGCAAATGGTTTAACGAGTGGAATTTAAGCAAAACCGTTTTAAATGTCGGAATTAATTATCCGTTTTAATAAAATTACTACTTTTGTAAGCTAAACTATATTATTTAAATAAAAACATACAACCTATAAATATGGCACATAACATTAAGCCAGGTGTTGCTACTGGCGATCAAGTTCAAGAAATATTTAACTACGCAAAAGAAAAAGGTTTTGCTTTGCCGGCTGTAAACGTAACATCGTCTAGCACCATTAATGGTGTATTAGAAACAGCTGCTAAATTAAACGCACCGGTAATCATTCAGTTTTCTAACGGTGGTGGTTTGTTTATGGCAGGAAAAGGATTAAACAACGATAACGAACGCGCAGCTATTGCAGGATCAATTGCAGGTGCAAAACAAGTACACGAATTGGCAGAATTATATGGCGCAACCGTAATTTTACATACCGATCACTGTGCTAAAAAACTATTACCTTGGATTGATGGTTTATTAGATGCCAGCGAGAAATTCTATAAAGAAAACGGAAAACCGTTATTTTCTTCACATATGATCGATTTATCAGAAGAACCAATCGAAGAAAACATCGAAATTTCTAAAAAATATCTAGAGCGTATGAGCAAAATAGGTATGACATTAGAAATTGAATTAGGAATTACAGGTGGTGAAGAAGACGGTGTAGATAATTCAAACGTTGATTCATCAAAACTATACACGCAACCAGAAGAAGTTGCGTATGCTTACGAAGAATTAATGAAAGTATCGCCACGTTTTACAATTGCAGCAGCTTTTGGTAACGTTCATGGTGTTTATAAACCAGGAAACGTAAAATTAACACCGAAAATTTTAGATAATTCTCAAAAATACGTTCAAAATAAATTTTCAACAAAAAGCAATCCGGTAGATTTTGTTTTCCACGGTGGATCAGGATCAACTTTAGAAGAAATTCGCGAAGCTATATCTTACGGTGTAATTAAAATGAACATTGATACCGATTTACAGTTTGCATTTACCGAAGGTGCCCGTGATTATATTTTGGCGAAGAAAGACTATTTAATGTCGCAAATTGGAAATCCTGAAGGAGACGATGTTCCAAACAAAAAATATTATGATCCACGCAAATGGATTCGTGAAGGCGAATTAACATTCAATAAACGTTTAGAACAAGCTTTCGCCGATCTAAACAACGTGAACACATTATAAATATACGTTTAAAAAACGTAAACTTTAAAATATTAAACTAAATAACATGGCTTGGTTTAAAAGAAAAGAAAAAGGGATTACTACCCCTACCGAAGATAAAAAAGATACCCCAAAAGGCTTGTGGTACAAAACACCAACGGGAAAAATCATAGAATCGGAAGAACTAGCTAAAAATTTGTGGATTTCTCCAGAAGATGATTACCACGTAAGAATTGGAAGTAAAGAATATTTTGAAATTTTGTTCGACGATAACAAATTCAAAGAACTATTTGGTTCAATCACCGCAAAAGATCCTTTAAAGTTTGTTGATACTAAAAAGTACAGCGATCGTTTAAAAGAAGCAAAAGATAAAACCAATTTAAAAGATGCAGTTCGTGTAGCTGTAGGAAAATCTAAAGGAGCAGATTTAGTTGTAGCCTGTATGGATTTTGCCTTTATTGGTGGATCGATGGGTTCTGTTGTAGGAGAAAAAATTGCCCGCGGTATCGATTATTCCATTCAAAACAACATTCCATTCATGATGATTTCAAAATCGGGTGGTGCACGTATGATGGAAGCTGCTTATTCGTTAATGCAAATGGCAAAAACATCGGCAAAACTGGCGCAGTTAGCAGATGCAAAAATTCCTTATATTTCGTTATGTACCGATCCAACAACAGGTGGAACAACAGCTTCTTATGCTATGTTGGGCGATATAAACATTGCAGAACCAGGCGCATTAATTGGCTTTGCTGGTCCGCGTATCGTTAAGGATACTACAGGAAAAGATCTACCAGAAGGTTTCCAAACATCGGAATTTTTGTTAGAACATGGCTTTTTAGATTTTGTTGTACACAGAAAAAATTTAAAAAACAAAGTAAATTTGTATATAGATTTGGTTTTAAACCGACCATTACGCTAACAAAAAGCATTGCAATTGCAATGCTTTTTTGCTTTTTAAAGCACATTAATCAAAGAACTGTACTAATTAAAACAAAAAAAAGCAAAAGCTATTTTAAACAGTATCAAAACATTAAAAAATAATTACAAATTAGTTTTTTAAAACCCTTGTAAAATAAAATAATCGTTCTATATTTGCAGTCGCAATACAGACTTAACGTTTGTTTTGAATCGCTCGAGTGGTGGAATTGGTAGACACGCTGGACTTAAAATCCAGTGAGCAGTAATGTTCGTGCGGGTTCAAGTCCCGCCTTGAGTACTTTTTTTTTGCAGATAGAAAAATAAAATATTAAATTTGCAATCCAAGTTCTTTACATAAAGATAATATGCGAAAATAGCTCAGTTGGTAGAGCGCAACCTTGCCAAGGTTGAGGTC
>JBEBXO010000023.1:0-34304 GCA_040391585.1 Paenimyroides ummariense
TTCGACCCTCGTCTTCCGCTCTTGGAAAATCAAACGAAGATTTAAAAATCGTAAATGCGGAAGTAGCTCAGTTGGTAGAGCGTCAGCCTTCCAAGCTGAATGTCGCGAGTTCGACCCTCGTCTTCCGCTCTAAAGAGCAAAATCCTTATCATTCGATAAGGATTTTTTATTTAATATACTTTCAAAATAAAACCCTGTTAAAATTTAAAATTCTCACAGGGTTAAAAATAATTTCGATATAAACTACTACTGTTGTTTTTTCAACAAATCGCGAATTTCTGACAATAATTGCTCTTGTGTTGGACCTGCAGGTGCCTCTGGAGCTGCCTCTTCTTTTCGTTTTAAACGGTTAATACCTTTTACCATTAAGAAAACAGCAAATGCCAACAATAAAAAGTTAATAGCCACCGTAATGAAGTTTCCGTAAGCAAATACCACTGCATTTTCAACCGCTTGCGCATCGGCTAATGCCATTCCATTAGTAATACCTGATGTTGGATCTTTCAATACAACGTACATATTTGTAAAATCAGGCGAACCGATAATAGCAGAGATAATTGGCATTACAATATCTTTTACCATACTATCAACAATTTTACCAAAGGCGCCACCAATAATAACCCCTACAGCTAAATCCATTACATTGCCTTTTACAGCAAATTCTTTAAATTCTTTTAAAAATCCCATAACAATTTTGATTTTATATTCTACTTAATGCGAAAATACAATTTTATGTTAATAAATATTTATTCTTTATAAAAAATTCTCTTAACTCGTTGCGAAATTGCAGTCATTACTTCGTAAGGAATGGTGTCCCAAATCTTTGCGACTTCGGTAATACGTAAATCGTTTCCAAAAATTATTACTTCATCTCCTATTTTTGTATTACAATTGGTTACATCTGCCATTAGCATATCCATACAAACAGAGCCAACAATTGGCGCTTTCATACCATTTATTAACACACTGCCTTTGCCATTGCCATAACTTCTACGAATACCATCGGCGTAACCAATAGGAATGGTTGCAATTTGTTTTTTAGCATTGGCTTTAAACCTGCGCCCGTAACCCACACTTTCTCCTGTATCTATATTGTTTATTTGTAAAATTATTGTTTTAAGTGTTGCTACGTTGTGTAATTGCGCATTTTCATTTTCATTATTCCCCACACCGTACAAACCAATACCAATACGAACCATATCCATTTGATATTCACTAAAATTGTAAATACCCGATGTATTTAAAATATGCAGAATAGGACTGATATTTAATTCTTGCTTTAATTGATCAGACCAATTTTTAAAAGCATTAATTTGTTGCAGCGTAAAAGCATCTTCGTTAGGCATATCGCTGGTTGCCAAATGCGAAAAAATGGATGCAATTTGAATTAAAGAGGTTGTGCTTAATATTTTAATTAATTCGGTAAAATTAGCATCGGTAAAGCCCAATCGGTTCATTCCTGTATTCAACTTTAAATGCACCGGATACTGATATAAATTTTGACTTTCGGCAATTTTTAAGAAGGCATTCAGTTCGTTTAAATTATAAATTTCGGGTTCTAACTGATACGCAATCATGGTTGAAAACGCCGAATTTTCGGGATTCATTACAATAATTGGAATTTTAATACCTGCTTTTCGCAATTCAACACCTTCATCGGCAAAAGCAACTCCTAAATAATCAACCTGATGATGTGCTAATAATTTGGCTATTTCGTAACTTCCGTTACCATAACCAAACGCCTTAACCATAACCATAACTTTGGTTGTTGGTTTTAGTTTCGATTTATAAAAATTAAGATTATGACTAATGGCATCTAAATTAATTTCTAAAACGGTTTCGTGTGTTTTTTCTTCTAATTCGGATACAATCTTCTCGAACTCGAAACTACGCGATCCTTTAATTAGAACGGTTTCGTTGCGGAACGACTTCAAGTTAAAATCATTTAAAAAAGTTTCGGTATCGGGGTAACTTTGAAACTGATGCACATTGGTAAGATACGCCCCTATTTTATTTCCAATACCAATAACGCGGCTTACATGATTTTGATTGAGTAACTGCCCAACTTTATCATACAACACTTCAGGAGTAAAACCGCTTTGAAAAATATCTGATAAAATAACCGTTTTTTGCTGATGCGTTTTTTGCTGCTCTAAAAAATCTAATGCAATTTTTAACGATTGGTAGTCGCTGCTGTAACTATCATCTATCAACAAACAATCGTTCGCCCCTTTTTTTACTTGCAAACGCATTTGTACCGCATGTAAGTTTGCCACAGCTTTTTGTATATAAGCAGCATCCATTTTTAAATACAATAATGCAGTTATACAGGTTGCAATGTTTTCTACCGACGCCAAATCGATAAAAGGTAATGAAACCGAAAATTCCACTTCATTAAACTTTACATACAATTGATTGTTGTTGCGCGTAAAATTCACATCGGCTTTTTCAATAAAACTCCAATTAAACCATAAAATACCTTTGGGTTTGTACTTATGTATTAACGCAGTATTTTCGCTAATTAAAACGTTTGCATTTTTAAAAAGAAGTAATTTTTCTTGCAGTTTTTCTTCTATCGATTGAAACCCTTTATTATGTGCCGATCCAATATTGGTTAAAATACCTATGGTTGGCCGAATGATACTTTCTAAACGGATCATTTCATTGGGTTGCGAAATACCTGCTTCAAAAATCCCTAAATTATGTTCGTCGTTAATGGCGACAACCGACAACGGAACGCCTACTTGCGAATTGTAACTTTTAGGACTTTTAATAATGTTATAAAATGGCGACAACAATTGGTTTAACCACTCTTTTACAATGGTTTTTCCGTTGCTGCCCGTAATACCTATAACAGGAAAATCATAGTGCGATCGATAAAAAGCCACAAAATCCTGCAAAGCTTTCAATGTATTATCAACCAAAAACAAAACCACATCGTTAGGTAGCGAAACTTCTTCGGAAACCACAAAATACCTTACACCTTTTTCATACAAATCGGTTAAATAATCATGGGCGTTATGGTTAGATCCTTTTAAAGCAAAAAACAAAGTGTGCGAAACATTTCGTAATGATCTGGAATCGATCGAAATATCTAAAATGTTCATTTCACCTGCTGTTAAAGTATTTTTTGCGTGTAATATATCGCGTAAAATGTGGTTTTCAATTCTCATCATCAATAAAATAGTAGTTCAAAGGTAACAAGATATTTTATGAAAAAACACTGAATTTTTAGCTTTGTTAAGCAATGATAATATCGTAATTTGCAAAACCTTAAAGAAGTTATGCACGACATACATTTTTACATTGGATTAATTTTAGCGTTGTTTATTGGCGTTACTTTAGGATTGATTGGCAGCGGCGGATCGATCTTAACAGTACCTATTTTAGTGTATGTGGTGGGTATTGATCCTTTAATTGCAACTGCTTACTCGTTATTTATTGTTGGCAGCACCTCGGCGGTTGGCAGCGTAAAAAATGCAATCGACAAAAATGTGAACTTTAAAATTGTACTGCTTTTTGGCATTCCGTCGTTGCTTGCCGTATTTTTTACACGATCACAACTTTTACCTTTATTGCCCGATGCCATTACATTAAGCAACAATGTAAGTATTTCAAAATCAAAATTGGTTATGATTGTTTTTTCGGTGGTAATGTTTGCTGCATCATCAAAAATGATTCGAAAAACACGACAGAAAAATTTAGCCACACCAAAAATAGTTACATCGGCAATGCCTTTAATTTCGCAAGGTTTATTAATAGGAACCGTTTCGGGTTTAGTAGGTGCCGGCGGTGGTTTTTTAATTATTCCTGTTTTGGTCTTTTTCGCCAATTTGCCTATGCGCCAAGCTATGGGCACCTCGTTAACCATTATCGCCATTCAATGTTTAATTGGTTTTACCGGCGATTTAGGTCAGCACCCTATCGATTGGATTTTAGTATTATCATTTTCAGCAATATCAATATTAGGTTTATTTATAGGAAACAGACTTTCTAAACGAATTATCGACGGAAATTTGCGTCAGATTTTTGGATGGTTTATTTTAATAATGTCGTTATATATCATGTTTAAAGAACTGTTTTAACCCTTTAATACACCTTCTTTTTTTAAAATTATTAATTTGTACTTTTGTACTTGAAAAGAAATTTAACTATGAAGATAGAACAAATTTATACCGGATGTCTGGCTCAAGGCGCTTACTATATTGAAAGCGACGGCGAAGTAGCTATTATTGATCCATTAAGAGAAGTTCAACATTATATTGATAAGGCACAAGCCAATAATGCAACCATAAAATATATTTTCGAAACGCATTTTCATGCCGATTTTGTAAGCGGGCATTTAACGCTTTCGCAAAAAACAGGTGCGCCTATTGTTTACGGAGCAACTGCAGAACCTACGTTTAAAGCTCATATAGCAACCGATGGCGAGGTATTTAAAATTGGTAAGCTAACAATTATTGCCCTGCATACACCCGGGCACACTATGGAAAGCACTACGTATTTGTTGCGCGATGAAAACGGAAAAGACCACGCAATTTTTAGTGGCGACACATTGTTTTTAGGCGATGTTGGCAGACCCGATTTGGCACAGAAAGCTGCAAGTATGACACAGGAGCAGTTGGCTGCAACTTTGTTTCACAGCCTGCGTACCAAAATTATGCCTTTGGCTGATGATTTAATTGTGTATCCGGCACATGGTGCGGGATCGGCTTGCGGTAAAAACCTAAGTAAAGAAACCGTTGGAACTTTAGGCGAACAAAAACGCACCAATTATGCTTTGCGTGCCGATATGACCGAAGCTGAATTTGTAAAAGAAGTTACCGATGGTTTATTGCCACCACCTGCTTATTTTCCTGAAAATGTTCGATTAAACAAAAACGGATACGAGGCTATTGATACCATTATTGAAAAAAACAAGGCATTTACACCGGCAGAATTTAAACATGTTGCTGATGAAGCATTGATTTTAGATGTTCGTGATGCAGACAGTTTTGGAAAAGTTCATATTCCCGGAGCTATTTTTATTGGTATCGATGGTGGATTTGCTCCTTGGGTTGGATCGTTGATTACCGATATTAACCAACCGATTATTTTGGTAACTCCAGAAGGTCGTGAGCAGGAAACAATTACGCGTTTGGCTCGAGTTGGCTACGATAATACTTTGGGATATTTGGCAGGCGGAATGCAAGCTTGGATTAATGCCGGTTTAGAAACCGCTTCTATTGACAGAATTACCGCTAACGAATTGGAAACATTGATGAATAACGGCGAAGAATCAGTTATTGATGTTCGTAAACCAGGCGAATACAGTTCGGCACATATTGCAAACGTACCAAACCTTCCGTTAGATTTTATTAACGATCATGTTGGTGATTTTCCATCACAGAAAACAACCTACTTACATTGTGCAGGCGGTTACCGATCTATGATCGCAGCATCTATTTTAAAAGCGCGCGGTTTCCATAATATGATTGATGTAATTGGTGGTTTCAGTAAAATTAAAGAAACCAACTTACCAATTGTAACACAAGAATGCGAAAGTAGTTGTAGTACGAAATAAAGAATATTTATATAACTTATAAACCCCGACGGAGTTTTGAACTCTGTCGGGGTTTTTTTTTAGTATATTTTAGTGTTTGGTAAAGCTTCTTTCAAAAGAGTTAATTGTTTCTTTATTTTTTCATTATCTTTCCACTTACATCTGTTACAACGAATTCTTAATACTTCTAAAAAATTCATATCATAAAGAACCTTGGGAATTTCATTGAAATTATTTTCAGTAATATCCAAAAACTTCAAAGATCTCATGCTTGACAACGATTGTGGTAAATCAGTCAACTTATTATTACTTAAATCTAATGTTGTTAATTTATCTAAAGTAGCAATTGTTTCAGGAATATTATCAATTTCATTATAATTCAAAAACAAGCATTCTAATTGTGGTAGTTCTAAAACAACATTAGGAAAATTATTCAATTTATTAGAATATAGAAGCAACTTCTTCATCTTTTTTAAGTTGGCTAAACTCACATCTACTTCAGTAAAAAAATTATCACAAACGTAAAGTGTTTCTAGATTTTTCAATTTAGTTACCTTTTTAGGAAAAACCAACAACTGTCTATTAAAAATATGGTATTCTTTTGTTGTTAATACTGAAATAATATCTGTTTTAATCTTTATATCTCTTTTCTTTGCTAAAATTTCATCTTCAAGTTTCTGCTCCCAATCGTTACCATTTATAGAATCAAGATGTTTTTTTGCGCTATAATTATAAAATTTAGCCATGCGATTTTCATAAAAAATATTATCACTACATAGAATTGTATTATACTTAAAGCCATACTTTAAAGTCAAACCATCATACCACTTGCCTTCAATTCCACAGTGTCCGTCACCTCCTAAAGTTAAAAGTAACCCAGTCTTTTGGTCATACTGCCTATTTGCTATTTCTTGTATTCTAATACCAATAATGCTATCTATTTTATTTGTTAAAGAATATCTTTTTCTTCTAAATTCATATTTAAGGTTTTCATCCATTATCAATCTATGTAAACTATCAAATTCTCTATACATTTTCCCTGATAGATCTCCTCCAAATTTTTCAATCTTTTCTAAAGAATTCAACTGAACATGATACTTTTTCTCAATACTGTCAATAGCAGCATTGTATACAAAACCGTTATATTCTTTTCTGTAAAGTTTATAAGTTTTATTGGGATAAGGCGAACAGCTAACTAATAATCCCAACAGAACAATAGTTTCTAAAAGTAATTTTTTCAAAGTGGTGTTTTTAATATGAATTACGAATTTAACAATAAATATAAACTTTACAATTCAATAAACATCTTTATTCTTTTCTCTTTCATCTTTACACAAATCTTTATATTTGCAGTATGATTAAAAAAGAAACTATAGACGCAATTTTTGAGGCAGCCCGTGTGGAAGAAGTCATTGGCGACTTTGTGCAGCTTAAAAAAGCGGGCAGTAATTACAAAGGTTTAAGCCCTTTTGTGAACGAAAAATCGCCGTCGTTTATGGTTTCGCCTGCCAAACAAATCTGGAAAGATTTCTCGTCGGGCAAAGGCGGTAATGCCATTAGTTTTATTATGGAACACGAACATTTTTCATATCCGGAAGCGTTGCGTTACCTTGCCAATAAATATCAGATCGAAATTGAAGAAACCGAACAAACCGATTTAGAAAAACAAGCCTTAAACGAACGCGAGAGTTTGTTTGTAGTTTCAGAATTCGCTAAAAAATATTTTCACGATGTATTGCTAAAAACCGATGAAGGCTTGGCAATTGGTCATTCGTACTTTAAAGAACGTGGTTTTACCGAAGAAACCATTAAAAAGTTTCAATTGGGTTATTCGCCCGATCAATGGGATGCCTTTACAAACGAAGCCTTGGCAAAAGGTTACAAGTTGGAATTCCTTGAAAAAACCGGACTAACGATTGTAAAAGACGATAAAAAATTCGATCGATTTAAAGGACGCGTGATGTTTCCTATCGAAAGTATGAGTGGTCGCGTGTTGGGTTTTGGCGGTCGAATTTTAACTAACGATAAAAAAGCGGCTAAATATTTGAATTCGCCCGAAAGCGACATCTATCATAAAAGCAAGGTTTTGTACGGAATTTTCCATGCAAAACAAGAAATTGCATCAAAAGACAACTGTTATCTGGTAGAAGGTTATACCGATGTCATTCAAATGTATCAGGCAGGAATTAAAAACGTGGTAGCATCATCTGGAACGGCTTTAACACCCGATCAAATCCGTTTGATTAACCGTTTAACCAAAAATATTACCGTTTTGTTTGATGGTGATGCTGCCGGAATGCGTGCATCGTTACGAGGTATTGATCTTATTTTGGAAGCCGGAATGAATGTACGAGTATGTACCTTTCCCGATGGCGATGATCCCGATTCGTTTGCAAAGAAAACCCCGATTGATGAATTACAGAACTATTTAAAAGACAACGCTACCGATTTTATTCGCTTTAAAGCGAATTTGTTGATGAAAGATGCCGGAAACGATCCTATTAAAAAAGCCGATGTTATTCGTGATATCGTGGTTTCAATTTCTAAAGTTCCGGATCATATTCAGCGCGAAGTTTATGTACAAGAATGCGCATCGATCATGGATATTTCAGAAGATGTTTTGTTCAGCACTTTGGCGCAAATCGGAAAAAAAGAACTGCAGGAAGCCAACAAAAAATTCGTTCAGGATAAAAAAATGGAAGTTGTAAAAGCAACTCCCGAAGAAACCAAAGAAAAAGTCAATATTATTTATCTTTTAGAACGAAAAATCATTGAGATTTTGTTGATTTACGGTAATTACGAAGAATATTTTAACGAGTACGATCTTACTGTGGAAGATGACAAAGTAATAACCAAGAAAAAACAAGTAAAACGCAAAGTGTTCGATAAAGTTTTTTTAAGTCTGCAAGAAGATGAAATTGAAATGAGCAATTCTAATTTTCAATCAATTCTAAAAGATATTCTTACTTTTTATCACACCAATGAGACCTGGAATTTAGAGAATTATTTACAGCAGGTAAAACCCGAACTGGCAGATGAAATCACATCGATTATTATGGATGATGAACGATACAACCTGCACAATTGGGAAAAACAGAACATTTTGGTAAAAGGCAAAGATTCGGGTGTACAACAATATGTAAACGAAACTATTTTAACGTTGCGATCTTATTTAACTTTTGAAATTATTGAAGGTTTAAAAAAACAGATACAGGAAAATCCTGAAAAAGCTCGAGATTTATTGACAGATGTTGTTGATTACAACAATTTAAAACATACTTTTTCTAGTGAATTAGGCAGGGTAATGTCACGATTTAGTTAAAAACATTCAAAATAAATTTGTCATTCCGACGAAGGAGGAATCTTCTATCAGTAAGATTCTTCACTCCATTTCATTTCGTTCAGAATGACAAACTTCCAAAAAAACATCAACCTAAAACTTTACCTCATCAGTAATTTCACAAACGGGTATCGGGTTCATTTTATGTTGATTAATGCTATGTAAACGTTTGTAAATATTGAAAACTTCTAATTCTCGACCAGTAAAATCTGCTTCGGTTTTGCCAGCTTCAAAAGCTTTCATGGCGAACTCTAACTCGTCGTAATTTGCACCTAACTGATCTTCGTCAGATCGATCATCACCAAACAAACCATCGGTAGGTTTTGCTTTAATAATATTCTGGGTAATTCCTAAATGAGCAGCTAACATTCGAACTTCAGATTTCATTAAATCGGCAATCGGACTTAAATCTACACCGCCATCGCCGTATTTAGTAAAAAATCCCACTCCGAAATCTTCTACTTTATTACCTGTTCCCGCCACCAAAAAACCGTTGATTCCTGCGAAATAATATAAAGTTGTCATACGCAAACGCGCGCGTGTATTTGCCAATGTTAAGTTTAAAACCGGCAAATTATCAACTTTTGGCAATGCAGCACTCATTAAATCAAACGTATCGGTTAAATCGGCAATGGTATTTGTTACGTTTTTATAAGTATTTTTTAAAAACTGAATGTGCTCCTGACCGCGAGAAACCTGGCTTGGTGCCTGATGTATCGGCATCTCAACACACAATGTAGGCAAGCCGGTTTTGGCACATAAGGTAGAAACCAAAGCAGAATCTATCCCGCCCGAAATTCCCACCACAAAACCTTTTACTTTTGCGTTTTCGGCATAGGTTTTAAGCCAGTGAACAATGTGGTTTATTATTTTTTCTGAATTTATTTTTTTATCTTCCATTGCAAATTTTTGATTAACTATATTTGTGTCTTAAAATTATAAAATCTATCGCTTTCTATCATGAAAAATATGTTTTATTTAGTGGTTTGTTCGATATTTTTCATTGCTTGTAAAAAAGAAACTGCTGTAAGCAACGAAATTTTAAACATTCCTGTTGAAGCAAAGATCGTTCGTTTTGATCAGGAATTCATGCAGGCAACACCAGAAAATTTCGGCAATCTTAAACAGAAATATCCTTTGTTGTTAACTGAAAATGTACCGGATTCGGTTTGGTTCAACAAAAAAAACAATCCGTTATTTAAGGAACTGTACAACGAAACGCAAAAACAGTTCAGCGATGTATCTGCTTTAAAAGCCGATTTAACATCACTTTTTAAACATATAAAATACTATTATACTAACGAAAATCCAGGCAAGGTTCTTACTGTTTTATCTGAAGTTGATATAACAAACCGTGCCATTTACGCCGATTCTATTGCAATTATTTCTTTGGACACCTATTTAGGTAAAGATCATAAATTCTATGTAGATTTTGATTCATACACATTAGGTGATTTTGAACCAAATAGAATTGTTGTTGATTTAGCTGAAAACTTTGCTTCACAGAAAGTATCGCAACCACAAGATAGATTGTTTTTAAGTCAGATGATTTATTGGGGAAAAATTATGTACATGAAAGAAGTGTTGCTTCCGGAAGTGAACGATGCCTTAAATATGAATTATACCGATGAGCAGTTAAAATGGATTGAAGCCAACGAAACACAAGTTTGGAAACATTTTGTTGAAAACAAATATTTATACGACAACGATATAAAATTAGTTGCGCGTTTTATTCAGCGTGCGCCGTTTTCTAAATTTTATTTAGAGTTGGATCAAGAATCACCAGGAGGCGTTGGTGTT
Source organism: Paenimyroides ummariense (assembly GCA_040391585.1). Lineage (GTDB taxonomy): Bacteria > Bacteroidota > Bacteroidia > Flavobacteriales > Flavobacteriaceae > Flavobacterium > Flavobacterium ummariense_A. The sequence goes on from JBEBXO010000023.1 coordinate 10,683, forward strand.
TACATTGGCTGGCAAATTGTGCGTTCGTACATGAAAAATAATAATGTAACTTTGCAGGAATTAGCATTAAAAGATGCTAAAACTATTTTTGAGCAATCTAAATACAAACCTAAAAAGTAATGGCTAACAACAAATCTACAATTAAAATAAACGTATCGGTTGACGAAAACAAAGTTCCTGAGGATATTAGATGGACAGCAACCGATGGCGGTATAGAAAACGAGCAAGCAAAGGCAATGCTTTTGTCAATTTGGGACAGTAAAGTGCAAGAAACGTTACGTATTGATTTATGGACAAAAGAAATGCCTGTTGATGAAATGAAGGTATTTTTTCACCAGACTTTAGTGGCAATGGCTGATACGTTTGAACGTGCTACCGACGATAAAAAAATGAGCGATACCATGCGCGATTTCTGTGCGTATTTCGCAGAAAAACTAGAATTGCATAAAAAGTAAGATCCTAAAAGCATTTATGAAAAACCTGGCTGTAAAAATGAAACTTTCACAAATAGTTTTCTTTATAAGCTTATTAACCGTTATTTATTGGTTGGTTGCCTTAAACACGAACGTTTACGCTTATGCCGTAACAGGAGCCGTTTTTGAAATGACTTCCTTGCTGTTTATGATTGGCTTATATGTGCTGCCTTTTTTAATAATTGCATTGATTTTACGGTTAAAAAAAAGAACTCCTAAATTACATTATGTTAGTTTAGGACTTCTTTTAATTCTATTGATTTTAATATTTACGGTTTATCAGTAAACTTGTCATTCCGGACTTGATCCGGGCACGAGCTTGCGAACTGACGAAGTAACCTCATATTACATTAAGAGAATGAGAAGCTGAATCAAGTTCAGCTTGACAAATTTGTAAGTTGCCAATCAATAATTAGAAAAGATTTATCATAAACTCTTTAAAATTTTATTGAAGTTTTTAGATTTTTTAACCTTTCCTTTATCGGTTAAAATCAAACAAGCATAATTAGGGTAATTCTTTAGTAATTCTATACCTTTTTCCTGCCCAAGAACCATAATCGAAGTGCTTAAACCATTGGCTGTTTCTGCATTTTCTCCAATCACCGTAACACTAATTAAACCCGATGCCGGCATACCTGTTTTTGGATTGATGATATGCGAATAACGTTTTTCGTTAAATTCCACATATTTTTGATAATCACCAGATGTGGTAATGGCAGCGTTGTTTACTTCGAGAATTTGTAGCGATTTATAAGGATTAAAAGGATTTGCAATGCCTATTCGCCAAGGTTTATTATTAGGTTGCACGCCCCAAGTTGCCATATCGCCCGAAGCATTTACAATACCAGATTTTATTTGAAGTTGTTGCATGATATGCTTTCCCCTATCTGCTGCATATCCTTTACCGGTGGCACCAAAACCAATTTTCATTCCGGGAAGTTTTAGAAAAATAGTGCTTTCTGTTTCGTTGAGTTCGATATTCTGGTAACCGACTTTCTCAATTGCTTTTAAAAGTATTTCTTGTGAAGGAAGTTTTTCCATTGATCCATCAAATCTCCAGACTTTATCCATTGCAGCAATGCTTATATCAAAAGCTCCGTTGGTTATTTCAGAAAAAAACAATGCTCGTTTGGTAAGATCAAAAAGTTCTTTACTCACTTTTACAGGTTTTATCCCTGCATTTCTATTGACTTCTGATACTTGCGACGACGGTTTCCATTCCGAAATCAATTCTTCAATCCTAACAATTTCATCAATCACCAAATTAATGTTCTTTTCGGTAGCTATTGAATCATCGGCAACAATGGTAATATCAAACTTACTGCCCATTAAAACGGTATCTCGTTTTACAGCAATCTGTGCATTCGCATTAAAGAAAATCAGTACGATTAGAAAAGAAAATAGTTTCATTTTAATAGCAATCGGTTTTAATCTGGTTGTTTTCTTTGTAAAAAACAAGTGGTTTGTTGTTCTTTTCTAAACAAATTCTGTTTAAAACTTGCTCTACATCTTTCTGCATGTTTAACGATCCGCAAATCATGATTATTCCATTATTTTTAAGTGTTTCAGCAAACAAATCAGCATTGCGTTCAATACTGTTCATGACATATTCTGACTGATTTTCACGCGAAAAAGAAAAATGAAAATCGGTCAATTTTTTCTGTTTGATTTCTTCTTCAAAAAAAGTTTTATACGAGTTTGTAGTATCATTTTGATTTCTAAAACCGGCATATAGATAAACAGGAATTTTCGATTTATTTTCTTTAATCATACCTAAAAACGGCGCAATACCGGTTCCGTTGGCAATCATAATAACTTTTGATGCTTTCTTTGAAAAATGAAACGATTCATTTTTTATTATAACTGCTTTTAAGGTATCGCTTAAAGATAAATTATATAAAAATTGCGAACCCAGACCGTTTTCGTGCAATTTAACAACCAAATGAATGTTGTTTTTAATTCTTGCAACAGAATATAAACGTTCGGTTTGATCTTTTAAAGGATAAATTGCCAATAAATCGCCCGATTGAAAAGTAGTTCGGTTATTTGGTTTTAACGTAATTTGAAAGGTGGAGTTATTGTTTGAAACCGTTGTTTTTTCAATTACTTTAAAGCTTTTTAGTTTCGGTTTTTTTTGCTGATAAATCGCCGGAGTGTTTGATAATGATATTCCGTTGGCTTTTGACCAATCGTTCACCCACAAAACAAATTCATTGGCAGATTTATCGTTTACCGTATAAACATTTAACAACGGATTCGCCCAAGAAGCATCAACAAACAATTTATGAACGTTATAAGCAAAAGCACAAAAATCTTTATATTGTGTAGAACCAAAACCTACCACAGAGAAAGTTACTTTATTAGGTTGCTGGATTTTTGCAAACAACTTTTCAAACTTATTGGCATTTGCAGGTGCTTCGCCCGATCCGTAAGTTGATGTAAAAACGATAATTTGTTGGGCGTTTTTAAAAACTGTGTAATTATTTAAGTTGGTTACGTACGCTTTTTTTCCGTTTGCAAGAAGCTGCTTTAACAGTTTATCGGCAAAATGTAAGGTACTGCCTTTTTCTGATCCTACCAAAATGATATATTCGGCTTCGTGTGGTTTAAATTTGTTCGATATTTTTACTGCTTTTCTTTTAAACGTAATTACAAAACCCGAATAAATAAAAAACAGAATATTTAACGATGCTATTGCCAGTAAAATTGCCCAAATACTGTTGGTTCTACCGGTATGCAGATCCAAACTTAAAGTTTCTAAAACGGCTGTAACTGGATATTTTGTTTCGCTAACAATTTGTCCTGTTAACTGGTTTACAAGCAGTTCTTTGTCTTTTAGTTTTATTTTGAAAAATTCTTCGGGATCATCGGCAAACGGAAATTCAATTTTTGCCACATCTTTCATATAGATTTCTTTAAAAACCGGAAAATCTTTTAAAGGAAGTTCTTTTGCTTCGGAATTTTGAATTTCGTTTGGAACAAATTCTTTTTTCGGAATTACATCAAATCGGACCAAAAATAAAAAAGTTCCTGTTAAAGCAATTATTAAAATAGGCAACAGCAACAATCTGCCGGCTGCAATATGAAAATATTGTGCAAAAAATTCTCGATTGATTTTTGCGAAAAACTTTCTAAATCCTTGCTGCTGTTTTAAGACTAATGCAATTCCCGAAACGGCGATCAGCATCAATAAAAAAGACACAACACCTACTATAAACCGACCTGTTTCGTGCAGAAAAAGTGATCTGTGTAAAGCTGTTATCCATTGAATAAACTCACTTTTTACAATAAGATCTGTCTTTTTTTTACCCGAAACAGGATCAGCAATAAATTTAAAATCGTTTCCTTCGTCATCAAATCCTTCAATAGACACAAACTGATTGTGGTCAACACTTAATTCAAGAATTTCAGGATAAACCTCACGCAAATTAGGCAAAGTTTGGGCTAATGAAAGCTCATTAAAACTGGCATTTTTGTACGCAGGAATTTTCTCATTAACGGCATCAACCGCCAGAATAACTCCGGTAACCGATGCTATTATTAAAAATGTAAACGAAAGAATTGCCAACGTTAAATGCGCAAAACGCCAAACCGATGAAACCATTTGTTTTATTGAACTTTATTTAATTTTACGTAACGAATGTATCCTTTGCCTTCGGTTTTTTGTGTAACAGCTTCTGTAGTCAACGGAATTTCAACATCGGTTGCAAAATACTTTGCGTCTTCTACCGCTGTTTCAAAACGCAATTTGTAGCCTTTGTTCATTTTAGATTCGTCAATGGTAAAAGTTGTAATACTGCGATCGCCTGCCGCCACTGAAGCTCCGGTAACAGCACTTAATTTTTCGTTTTTCTTTGACTGATTTTTAAACCAATCTTTAAAACCATTGTACCATTGTTTATCGGTTCCCATCATGTACAAGGTTTTTTCGTATTTGCCTTTAGAATCAATCAACGAGACAACCACGTATGCTTCCAGGCCTTTGTAATTGGTCATTTGCAACATACATTTATATTTTGCGGTTTGAGCCATTGCTGACAAAGAGAACAGAAATATAAAAAGAGTTGCTAATTGTATTTTTGCGATAAATTTCATAATGTATAATTTTTAAAATCGTTTTACTTTAAAAAATCTAACGAAATGTTATTTTCTAAAAGCGTTTCGTTTTCTTTCGCCAAGTCGTAGGCAGTTTCATCAAATTCTGTTAAAACATCTTTTTTGGCTCCATTTGCAACCAAATATTTTAAAACAGTATCATCTTTTGCAACCAATGCTGCTTTATGAAGCGCAGTCATACCTTCGTTATTTACAGCATTTATGTTCAAGTTCAAGCCTTCTAACTGCTTCAACAAGTTCACATCGTTTTTTACAACAGCTAAATGATATAATGAATTACCTTCGTGTTGCGGAACATCAAAATTAACACCTGCATTTTTAATAATGGTTAATTTTTCGTCAAAATTACTTTTTTGTCCTTGTCTTGGTGCTTGGTACGACTGAACCAAATAAGCCGCTAAATTGTTTCCGTCTTTATCGGTTATTTGTGCATTGGCTTTGTTATCTAACAAAAATGAAATCACTTCTGGTGTGCCATACGTAATAGCCTGCGCCAGTGCCGATGTTCCTTTATCATTTACCTGATCGATATTTTTAGTATTGTTTAAAATTAATTTTACAACACTTAAATCGTGGTTACGAACAGCTTCCATTAAAACGGCATTCCCTTCGTTATCTGCCTGATTTACACTTGTTCCTTTATCAATAAAATACGTGATGATGTTATTTTGATCTTTTTTACGTACTAAATTGTGCAGTACATTTTCACCTTTATCACCCAAGGCATTTGGTTTAATACCAACTTCTTCTACCAGATATTTGTAAGTTTCTAATGTGTTTGATGCCGAACGTGTACCTTGCGATGCAAAAATAAGGGCTTTATCGGTTGGCTTAGTTCCTTTTTGCAGAAGTGTTTTTAATAAAGTAACATCGCCGGTTTTGGCTGCATAATCAAAGGCAGTGTTGCCAAAATCATTGGTATCTTTTAATGATAGTCCCTTCGTTGAAAGATATTCTGCCAACTTTAAATCTTTATCGTACGCGATAGAAAGCAGCAATAAATTGGCTCCGTTTTGAAACTTTTGCTTGGGATTATTTCCTGCCTTAAACAACAAATCGTAAACAGCGGTATTGGTTTGTCCGTTACCTGCTGCAAATGAAATTGCCGTAGCGCCTTTATCATCGGTTCTGTTAATATCTGATCCTTTTTCTAAAAGATATTTAACCAACTCTGCGTTTCCTTTACTTGCCGCCCAATGCAGATAAAGTCTGCCATCGTGCGTATTTTTACTTATACTGTTACCAGGTTGATTTATTAAATACACAATGGTCTCATAGGGTGCATTGTTGTTAATGGCAATACTTACCACATCGTGATTTCCGCGGTTTGCTTCTGCCGGATTGTTTCCTTTAGTTATTTCTGTTTTTACTGATGCTAAATCGGGCGTACTTTTCCAAAAATCTGCATTTAATAAGGAATTTTGAGCGTTTGCAAAAAATCCAGAAAGCAATAACGCTGCTATGATATATTTTTTCATACAATAATTAATAGTTAATAAAATAAATACGTTGTGCATTTTGAATAATCAAAATGCACAACGTGTAAAAATAACAATATTAATAAACCCCTATATAGTGGTTTCCTGGTTTGTTAACAAGTTTGGCACCTTTGGTAACAGCACCTGTTTTACTGTTTAAAATATAGATGTTACCATCTTTGCCAACTGGTGTTACTGCAATGAAAACCTCATCACCATCTACTACAAAACCTTGGTACTGACCAAAATCTAAACCAGCTTCGTAAGGTAATTCTACTTTTGTTGCAGTTTTTGCATTTAAATCTACACGAGCAACAAAACCTTGGTTTTCGGCAGCTGTATAAGTATACATTACATAACCAATACCATTACCTGCATATCTCCAAGCGTCTACATAAGTACCTGTGACACCTAAAGCACTATCTAAACTAAACACATACGAATTATCGTATTCATTATTTTGATTGATTTTAAGAATATAAGATCCTTTAGAACCACGTTGTGTAGCTTGGTAAATGTTTCCATCGTTTGCTACAAAAGCGTTAAAACTACGGTACCCACTGGTATCACCGTTATCTACTGTTGAAGAAATTACTTTAGGATTTTCTAACGAAGGGTAATCTACAACAACCGATTTTGTTCCTAAACGAGTAAATCCAGATTCGTTTGCGCCTGTAACCGGATTTGTTTTACGCATCCATGTTCCAATGATTAATTTGTTACCAGCTTTGTTTAAAACAGGTGAATCTAAACGAAAAATATGGTGCCCTTGCGATTCTTCTGCAGTGGTTAAAGACAGTTCGTATTGTTTGTATTTAGAAATTAATACTTGTTGTAAATCTAAAGCCAAAACAGTTGCAGTTCCTCTTGTATAAAGATAGCTTCCGTTATCATCGGTTTTAACTGTTGGGCTTGTAACATTTACCGCAACACCTGTTTTATCGCCATCGAACAATTTTGCCCAACGTGGTGAAGTTCCTGCGTATTGAGCTATGCTTACTACTACATCGGCTGGTGTAAAAGAATTGCCTCCGTTTACATTGTATTTTGTAAATTCGCCACCGTTATCACCTGTATATGCAATATTAAACAATGTTTTACCATCTACAGACGATTGTAAACGCGCCGTTCTGTTAGAAGGAACTGGGAATCCGTTTTCGTAAACATTTATAGATTTTTCAGGATTTTTAGCATCAGCCTTACTTACTGCAAAAACTTTAGTTCCACCATTACCATCGCCAGCAGCATCTTGCATTAAAGCACCTGCTACGGTAATCCAACGGTCTGCGGTTTCGCCACCTTCGTTATCAATTGGAGTTGTATCATCGGAATTACAACTTGTTAGAATAAAAGATCCAGCAACTGCACTGAATAAAATTGATTTTAAAAATCGATTTTTCATAATATAATTTTTAGAATTTATTAAATGAATAATTTAGTTTTACATAAAAGGCACGCCCAGGTTTTTGAACGGCAAAATTGTCATACGCTTCTTTATTGAAAATATTTTTAGTATCGAAACTTAAAACAAATTGTTTACTTGGAAAAACATAGCTTAAACCTACATCTTGTATCATTTGTTTTGGTGTTCTAAAATAATCTATCTGTAACCAATTGGTGTAAAACGGATCTATCATATTAAAGCCGTAATGTAGGTTTAAAGTCGATTTTTTTAACAGAACATTCGGAAGTGCATATTGAACACTTCCCGATACAGTAAAAAAAGGCTCGTTTGGTAATTGCTGATTATAATATCCAAATTCATTACCATTAGCATCTAACTTTTTACTAAAAACAGTGTTAAACTTTGATGCGTTTACAAAAACAATTAGTCTTTTATTATAATCGTAATTTAACTCTATATCAAAACCTTTCGATTTTGTTTTATCTAAATTAGCATACGGTAAAGCTTGTATTCCATCGTTGTTTCTAGCATTTACTTGGGGACCTATTTTATCTTTAGTATCGCGAATAAAACCGTTTATACCGAAAGAAATAGCATGTTTTGCAATTTTATAAGGACCTATTTTAAAGCCTAAATTGGCATTATCGCTAATTTCTGCTTTTAAAGATGTATTTTCTATGACATTTTCTCCTTTATTACCGAAAATTTCATTTTCTGTTGGTAGTCGCAACGCTCTTTCAAAAGAAGCCAGTACTGCAATTGATGGTTTTATTAGATATGATGTTGCAAAACCGTAGCCTAAATAATCATTTTTTCTTGTAGTGTATTCGTCAACACGTTGATCAATTTCATTGATTTTTTTAATTACGGGTAGTTTTTTTTCAATTTCTTGTTTATATAATTTAGAAAACAAATTGACTTTTAATTTGGCGTCAAAAGCTTTCATTTCATAGGCAACACTAGTAATACTTTTTAATAAGCTTCTTTGTTCTATAAAATTACGTTCGATGATTGATTTCATTTCATCTTGCTCTTTCCGATCAAAATTGTAATACAAATGGTTTAAAACAAAACGATGGTTGTAATTAATTTCATACATTAAATTTGCTCTTAAAGAGTAAACTTTCACATTAGAATGGTTAATTGTAGGCGCACCTTGTTGAGCACCTTTTTCTGTTAAAATTGGGTTTCCTTCCGGATCTAAACTTCTTTCACCAAACCAATTGTAATTCCATTTCACAGTATCGTTTAGTACTTCGTTTCGTTTACTATATGTTCCAGTAACATCAAAACTTAAACCTTTTACTAGAAAATCTTTTTTCTTGTACACTAAACTTAACACTTGGGCATCGGCTTCTTCAAATCTTCCTTTATAAGGCTTGCTCATGTATGTACCATGCTGAATTTCGCGGTAAACATCAGATGCATTTACTCCTAACATAAATCGATCTGCCCAGGAAACATTAGTAAATCCAGCTTCTATTTGTCCACCCAAAGATTTGTAAGCATCGTTAAAACGTTTAGCTCTAACTTGTTCTAACCTACCATTTGGCAAGGTGTTTCTAACAAATTTGCCCCAAACTTCGTAATCGTTATCAGAAAAATTGTAAAAACTTGATGCCTGTAAGGTAAAACCATTGTTTTTATTGCGGGTAATTCCACTAAAATTCCCTTGCCAGGTGTTAAATGACCCACCTGAAAGAGAGGCGTTAAAACTGTCTTGCAAACCGTTTTTTAAAACCACATTAATAGCACCGCCCAAAGCATCTTCTGATAAATGAATAGGTGTTACACCCTTATAAACTTCTATACGTTGTATTAATGCCGGCGGAATACTGTTTAAATTGAATGATTGTCCGTAAGTAGATATAGGAATGCCATCGATAAAAATACGAACCGAGTTTCCGGACATTCCGTTTAAAATATAATTAACACTTGAGCCTAAACCTCCATTCTGACGGACACGAACACCAGCAGTACGATCTAACAACTCGTTTGTTTGAATGTTTCTTAAAGCTGCTTCTTGTGTTTCAATAACATTCATAGCAAAACCTTCTTTTTCTAATTTAGATTTTACCGATTCTACTTGTATTACTAAATCATTTAGAACAGATTCGTTTTCTGATGAATAAAACCCAATATCCAGATCTTCGTTTTGATTCTTTATTAGAACATCAAACAATTCTTTGTTCAACCCTTTTTTTACTATTATTTGATAACTATCATTTGGAAGGTTTACAAAGTGATATTTTCCATTTAAATCTGACTTTGTTGATTGTTTTAAGGTTTGTGAACTTAACAGTACTTCGGTATTTTTAAGTATTTCACCTTTTTCATTAAAAACAGTTCCAGAAATACGATACTGTGCGTTTACAAATTGTGATACTAATAAAAAACAAAGTAATAGTTTAAGGCGCATAAAAAGTGTTTTACTATTTTTCTGCAAAGTTACCCTTATTTAGATAAAGTCCAAATAAAAATAAAATCTTTTTTCTGATTATTTTAACTAATTATATCCATCATAAAAAATGCATTTTAGTTTGTATCTTTGCATAAACAACACACAACAATGAAAAATACACTAATTGCTCCGTCGGTTCTTGCTGCCGATTTTGCAAACTTACAACGCGATGTTGAAATGATTAACAACAGCGCTGCCGACTGGTTTCATATTGATATTATGGACGGTGTTTTTGTACCAAACATCTCTTTTGGAATGCCGGTTTTGGCTGCCATTAACAAACACGCAAAAAAAACAATCGATGTACATTTAATGATTGTTGATCCGGATCGATACATTGAAACTTTTAAAAATTTAGGTGCCGATATTTTAACGGTTCATTACGAAGCGTGCACACATTTACACCGATCTTTACAGGCTATTAAAGCTGCTGGTATGAAAGCAGGTGTAGCTATTAATCCGCACACAAATGTTGCTTTGTTAGAAGATGTTATCAACGATATTGATTTGATATGTATTATGAGTGTGAATCCAGGTTTTGGCGGACAATCATTCATTGAAAATACGTATAAAAAAGTACAGCAGCTTAAAGAAATTATTGTTAGAAATAATGCTACTACTTTAATTGAAATTGATGGTGGTGTGACCGATAAAAACGCTGCGGCTTTAGTAAAAGCGGGTGCCGATGTTTTAGTTGCCGGCAGTTTTGTGTTCACGGCACAAGATCCGATAGCAACAATTGATAATTTAAAGAAAATTACTGCTGTATAGTACATTTCAATTTTGACGCATATGGCAGAATTAATGTGCAAATTTTATATTTACATACAACACAAAAAAAACTAAAGTCTAAACTTTAAAATTTAGACTTTAGTTTTTCAGTAGTTATTTATCTGTATAATGCCCCCAAAAGGAAAGAAAGTTAATTCAATAATGTAGTTCATAATCCTAAAAAATCCTTTTGGCTATCTTTGGATAATGTTCTTTTTTTGCCAGATTCAGCTTGAGAGATTGACTTATCAATTTTATCATAAAAATCTTTCTCATTCAATAATGTTTCCTCTTTATCAGAAGCTATTTCAAATCTAACTTTCATTTCTTCCAATAAAGATTTAAGCAACGATTTTTGCTTCTCGTTTTTTGGGTAAATTGTTATACTTTCCATTGCTTTTATTTTTTAAAATATTGACTTAAACAAAGGTACAAATTTTTGTCAGATCGAAATGTGTACTTAAATACAAACTTCTTTTTACTGAATTACAATCTTTTCTGTTTTATTGCCTTTATCGGTTTGTATTACAAATAAGTATATTCCTTTACTTAAGTTTGAAACATCTATCTGATTAAAGTTATCTTTTACAGATTTGATCCATTTACCTGAGCTATCTAAAATTTGAACCGATTGTAAGGTTACACCAGTGGTTGTTTTTTGTTCTATGGAAACATATGCTGTTGCAGGATTAGGATAAATTTTGAAATTATCGTTTACAAATTTCTCTACACTTAAAACACAATTATCACTAAAGTAATAGCTGCCATCTACCACCCAAGTGTCGTAAGGTGCAGTTCCGTTTGTTGCCGCAACAGGATCATCAACCTCTATACATACTGTTGGCGGGTTAACCATTACGCTTGAAACATCAATGTAAACATTATTGGAAGTATTATTACGCATATTTAACAAAGTAAATCTGTTAAATAAATGAGTGGCATCGACATAATTTATATTTGGATTATTGCTTAAATCTAACTTTGTAAAATCACTAATAATTGGAATATCTCCACCAGCTTCATTTCCTATAAAAATCTTTTCTAATAAACCATTATTTGAAACATCGATAGTATTTAAATGCGATGCCCTAACGTCTAACTCTTTTAAGTTTACCAATGTACTAAGGTTTATGGTGCCATAAGGAGTACCATAATTACCATTTAACGGATTGTAGTAACACGTTAACTTTTCTAAATTCACAAAATCTTGTATCCCATTTAAATCATTTATACCCCCTCCCCATAAAAATAAATCAGTAACCGTTAATGCATCACTTGTTAAAATTTGTCCGTTAATTACTGCATCGCTATCAATATTTGCTGCTATAAGATATTGCTCGAACTGTTGATCAGGTACTAAAGTTACTTGTGCCTTTGTTACAAAAGGTACCAATGTTAGCAGTATTATAATATTTTTTTTCATAATTATTTAATTTTCAGATTACAACTTCATTCAAAAATAATAAAAATTCTAATCTTTTTAACAAAAAAGACCTCCTATTCGGAAGTCTTTTTTAAATTTAATCTGTAATTTACGCCCAACTGTATCCAGCGACTAGGCATTGGCACAGCGGCAACTTCTTTATACCTACTGTTGAACAAATTGGTTGCCTGTGTATAAATTTGGAATGATGGAAGCTGATACATTAATCGCAAATCTGACACAAAATATCCGTCGTTTAATTCGCGCTTTAAATATCGGTTTTGAAACTGAATTCCAAAATCATTTATCGTGTAATTAATTCCTGCAATAACCTGATGTTTTAAACTTTCAATAATATATTTTGAAATGATTCCGCTTGCTGCATCTTCTTTTTTCGGACTTAAATATTGGTAGCTTAACGAATATCCTAATTTTTGTGCTGTATTAATCTGAATATCCTGATGGTATCGAACATTAAACCCACGCATTACCTGATTGCCTACATTCTGCGGTTGGTACGGAACATCGGTAGAAATTCTTGTCCAATCTATAAAATCCGAAATAGTTCGTTCAAAAACACTTGCCGAAAATCGTTTGTTTTGTTTGGTATAATTCAAACCAACTTCGTACTGCCAAGCTGCTTCGGGTTTTAAATCGGGATTGCCTATATTTCCTGGTCTTTGATTCACATACAAATCGGTAAACGACGGAATACGCTGACTGCTGCCAATACTCGCTTGAACTTTCCAATCATTATTCAGCAGATAAGCCACATCGGCACCCGGATACCACTGAAAACCATAATCGGTATTGTAATTCCAGTAAGCTCCAACATTTACCAATAATTTTTCGAAAAAAGTATTTTTATATTCGGCAAACCAACCATGATTTTTACGGTCGTGTGGCCCAAGGTTTGAACTTTTTATGTCTTCTAAACGCATTTCATATCCAACACCAAAATCTCCAATGGTTGATGTATATACACCATTTAATTCAAACATAAACGCATTGGAATAATGTAACGAACGTGCTTTGCTTAAATCATTGCGGTAAAAGTGGTAATCGTCTTCGTTATAACGGTTGCTAATGCGAGGTTTAATGGTTAAATTATCGGTAATTTGGTGGTTACTGCCCACGCTTAACAATAAAGTTTTTACCAGTTCATACGATTCTTTATCGTGTGGTGCCGCGTAATAACCGTTGGCACCAAATTCATTATCTATATAACCGCCCATCCAGTTTACCGAATTATTATCGTTCAAAACAACATTTCCCTGATACATGGTTTTTAGATTTTTTGCAGCCGTATTGTAACGTTGTCCGTTGGTTTCTTCTTTCCCAATACTAACCAAATGGTTCACTTTTCCGGTATTGATACCAGCCGTTGCCTGCAAACCGCCACCTGCATACATTCCGCTGCCATCACCAGTTTCTTTGTCTTTAAACGAACTTGCGCCATAAGCATGTAATTGCAAAAAATTATTGGTTTGCGTTTTTGTAACAATATTTATAGCGCCTGTTAAAGCATTTATGCCGTAAATACGTGCAGCAGGACCTTTTAAAATTTCGATACGTTCAATAGCTTCCAAAGGAATTGGCAAATTCATAGAATGATGCGCCGTTTGTGCATCGCCCATTTTAACACCATTCCATAAAATCATTGTCTGACTAAAAGATCCGCCGTCTATATTTACATCGGCTTGAGCACCAAACGGACCACGCTGACGAATATCAACCCCGCTAACATAAGTCAACACTTCGTTTATCGATGAAACCGGTAGTTTTTTGATATCGTCTTTTGTTAAAACCTGAATATTTCTTGTGAATTGTTGAAAAGGTATCTGCATACGGTTTTCATGTATAATTAATTCATCAAGCTGGGCTATTGAATCATTTGCAACTTGTGCTTTTGCCAAAAAAGGAACAACAAGTAATGTCAATAAAATGTATTTGTTTTTCATTTTAAAATTGATTTTTTAGAAAACAGTGCAAAAGTCGTAACTTACCGGACGATTTAGATAGTCCACTTTTAAAACAATGAATAGTCCGGTTGAAGATATCTTACAGAATATTATCACGATTGATAAAAACAACACCGCAGCAGTTTACGTACAAATTGCGCAACACATTATTAATGCGGTGCAGCGTGGCTATTTTTCGGCAGGAACCTTATTACCCGGAACCAGAAGTTTAAGCAATTTACTAAAGATCCACCGAAATACAGCGGTTGCTGTTTATGATGAACTGGCTTCGCAAGGTTGGGTTGAAATTGTTCCGAATAAAGGTACTTTTGTTCTAAATCCGATTAGACAAAAACCGATTGTTGGCAATTTTAATGAACTGAAGAATGAAATTTATCCAACCAAAACCGGTTTTAATTTTTATGAAAGTGCGCATTTGGCATCGCCTTATGAAAAAGTGGAAACTACTTACACTTTTAACGACGGGCAAACCGATATTCGCCTACATACCGACAAGCAATACAATCGTTGGTACAATGCGGCTTTAAAACGAACATCGCTCATTAAAAAATGGAATACTTTTTTGTTTGATCAATCATCGTTTTTAAACACGCAATTGTGCAATTATTTAAACGCCACACGCAACTTGCATATTGCACCAAAAAACCTGTTAACCACTCGCAGTACCGAAATGAATCTGTATTTGGTAGCGCAACTTTTGTTAAAACCAAACGACGTTGTTTTGGTTGGAACTATAAGCAACTTTGCCGCCAATATGATTTTTCATCAGGCAAAAGCTAATATTAAAACCATTCCTGTTGATGAAAACGGATTAGATGTTTCGTTCATTAAAAAAAACTTTACAAAAAACAGTATTCGTTGTGTGTATTGCACGCCGCAACGCCACTACCCTACCACAAACAGTTTAAGTGCGCAACGCAGAATACAGCTTGTTCAGTTGGCTAAAGAATATGGTTTTGCGATTATTGAAGACGATTTTGATTTCGATTTTCAGTTTGAAGCCACGCCTATGCAGCCTATGGCAAGTGCCGATACCAACGGACTGATTATTTATTTGGGAAAAGTTGGTCAGGCGTTGTTTCCTGCTTTTGAAACCGGTTTCATCGTTGCGCCCGAAAATTTAATTACTGAAGTTAAAAATTATTACCGAATGATTGATCCTCAAGGTGATTTAATCAAGGAACAAATTTTGGCAGAGGTAATTCACGAAGGCGAAATGCACCGACAGGTTAAAAAGAAAATATTGCTGTATAAAGCTCGACGCGATGCTATGTGTACTGCTTTAAAAAATAATTTTGGCGATTTGATTAGTTTTAATAAACCCAATGGTGGCTTAGCTTTGTTTATTCAATTCAACATGCCTATTTCACTGGCAAAATTATCAGAACAAGTTTCAAAATATCATGTTACATTGCCAAAATACCTGCTGTATCAAACCAAAAATATGTGTGGAATTCGGTTGGGATTTGGTCATTTGAATTTGGAAGAAATCAATCATACCATTGAAATGCTTAAAAAAGCGTATGATGATTTAACCAAAAGTTGACCGTATATTTGCAAATGAAACAGCTAATGATTGAATTATGCAACTTACAGTAATTAAACAAGGTAACTTTAAAGTAGATAAAAGTAAAAATTTTGACTATTTACACCCGAACGATGAAAGCTCAAATATTAAACTTGCCATTCAGCCTTTTTTAATTACTCTTGATTCCGATATTATTCTGCTTGATCTTGGTTTGGGGTTTTTAGAAGATAACGAACCTGTTATTTTAAAACGATTGAAAGATCAAAATATAAATCCGAGCAACATTACAAAAATTTTGCTTTCGCATTTGCATAAAGATCATGCCGATGGTTTGGGATATTTTAATGATAATGGTTTTGTTCAGAATTTTCCCGATGCGGCAATCTACATTCAAAAACGCGAATATGATTTTGCTTTGCAACAATCCGAAAATCCTTCGTACAACAATCCGCTGTTAAATGAACTTCAAAGCCTTACTAACATTGTTTGGTTGCATGATGATGAAGGAGAAATTTCGCCCGAAATTACTTTTAAAGTTACAGGTGGTCATTCTAAATTTCATCAGGTTTTTTGGATTAAAAATGCTACTTCAACAATTTTTTACGGCGCCGACGATTTACCCACAACTGGTTATTTAAAACGATCTATTGCTTATAAAACTGATTTCGACGGACACAAAGCCATGGAATTTCGCAAAACTTGGAAAGAACAGGCTGAAACAGAAAACTGGCAGATTTTATTTTATCACGATTTAAAAAATGCTGTGGTGCAGTTTTAATCACAACCAACCTGTGAATGCAAAAAATGTTCCCGAAACGTTAAAAGGTTTTAGAACCCTATTTTTATCGTTTCACCATTTTAAACCAAAGCAAGCAGTACAGATAGTTCAAAACTCGGTAAACAGCAACCAGCCAATCGGTATTTTTGAAATTCAAGATCGATCTGTTTCAAGTATAATTGCTATGTTACTGTTGCCTATCAGTGTTTTACTTACCACGCCATTTATAAAACCGTTTAGTTTACTTAGATTACTTTTTACATACATCATTCCCATTATTCCGATCATTGTTTTGTGGGACGGAGTTGTATCGAGCCTTAGAACTTATTCTGTTGATGAAATGCAGCAACTTATAAAATCGGTTGAAAATAATGAGAATTTCCATTGGCAGATCGAAAAAAAGAAAGCTAAAATGAGTTTTGTTATTTATACAATTGGCATTCCTAAATAACAAAACTCGCTTTAAAAGCGAGTTTTTATTCTTATAACTTACTCTGATCACCGATCAACTTGGCATCGCGAGTATTTTTTTGCACGGCAATTGCGCCATAAACCGCCAATATAAACGACACTCCGTAAAAACCTTTTTCGCTCAATAGCAACTCTGCATTCCATAAACCAATGACCAGTAAAGTGATCGATGCAATTGTTGCAAACCAAGCCAAACCATAGTAAAGTTCGGTAACTTCCAACCCTTCGGCTTTGTCACGCACCGTTTTTTGTACGGATATTACTGCGAACAAACCAAAAAGCAAAATGGTAAAATAATAGCCTTTCTCGTTTAATTGCATGGCAGCGTTCCATAAACCTACACAATACGATATTGTTCCTATAAAAAGTACCATCCACGAAGCACCAATAAATGCCGGCGTTGGCTTTAAAGGATTTCTATTTGATAATTGTTTTTTATTTTCCTCGTTGTTTGTTTTAACTGTTTCCATAATATTAATTTTTAGTGATTTTGATACAGCAAATCTCCAATATAATAATTGGCATAAAAAATAGAATTTCATAAAATACCGTCGATATAATATATTTAAATTATCTTTATTTTAGGTTCAAAAAGAAGAAACGATGGATGCACTTTCAGAATTAATTTCGATATTAAATGATCATGACTCAAAAGATTTTAAGCTTTATTTGAAACAGAAGAACAGACGAAATGATGTAAAGAATATTGAATTGTTTTCAATTTTAAAAACTGACGATATAAATAAATTAAAAAAGTTGTATGGTTCAGATAAAAATAAAGATGCGTATCATTCTTTACGAAAACGTTTGCATGAAAGTCTGATTCTTTTTCTATCGAACAAAACCTTTAAGAAAAATAATTCCGAAGCACACGAAGCTTTGCGTTTACTGGTTGTGAGCAAGTTTTTATTAGAAAACAATCTGTATAAGCCAGCATTTAAATGTTTACATAAAGCAGAAAATATGGCAGAAAAATTGGAACAATACAGTTTGTTGCATGAAATTTTACAGACCAAATTGCAATATGCTTTTTTGAATGAGAAGGAAAATCTGGAAGATTTAACTGATAAAATTATTAAAAACCAGGAACTTTTAAATAAAGAAACCCGACTGAATATGGCGTATGCGGTTTTAAGGCAAGCTTTTAAAAACACACAGACAAACGGAGAAATAATTAATCTAACCAGTTTAATCACAAAGATTTCTGAAACATATCATTTAAAACCTACTGATTTTTTCAATTATAAATCAATTTATCAAATTTTACATCTTGCCAACGAATATGCGAATATTCAACAGAATTTCTCCTTAATTGAAACTTATGTAAACAAAGCAGCCATAATCATCAATCAAGAATCGGCTGGAAACAACCAACAACTATATTATCATATTCACATATTGTATTATCTGGCGAATTTCTGCTTTAGAAATAGGCTCTTTAACGATTCTGAAAACTATTTAAACCAGATGTACGCACAAATACTGCAACAGAACGGTTTATATTTTCATTTGTTTTACCACAAGTTCTTAATACTACAAAGTTTAAATCTGCATTTTACAGGAAACACTCAAGAAGCACTTGAAAAAGTAAACCACGAATTAAACAACTTACCTAAAAAATTTTCTACCGAAGATGTAATTGATCTGCAACTTTGCGAGGCTTTTTATTTAGCAAAACAAAACGACAAATCGGCATTGAAAAGCTTTGCAAAGCTGCTGCATACCGATATGTGGCACGAAAAGAAAATGGGCGTTGTGTGGACGATACGTAAAAATTTGATCGAAGTTTTAATGCACGCCCAGTTTGCTAATTTTGATTTCGCTATTACACGTTTACAGAGTTTTAAAAACAGATACAAAAAATATTTAACGCAGGTAAATGAACAGCGAATTATTGATTTTGTTCAGCTTATTGAAAAATATTTATTGAATCCCGATATTATTCAAAGGCAATCGTTCAGAGATAAATTAATTTTTATGCAGCATCAAAAAGAAAATCAAGATGTTTTTAGCTTAAGTTTTATAAATTGGTTTATTAATTTGTGGCAACCTAAAAAATAGTTTTACTCAAACGCAACTAATTCATCATTAGGTAAGTCGTATTCGTACAAAATCTTATTTTCAGCATCGTAAAAAAGCCATTGCGCTTTAGTACTTCTGCCTTCGGTTACAGTGCCAATTCCTAAAACAGTATATTCTCTATTGTTTCGCCACTGCTGTTCAACCGAATATTCCAATCTAACTTTATTATTAATGATGCTTTTAAGCAAATCATTCTTAGAATTTGCTATATAATATTCAGTAATTAAATAAAGATCATCTAAATACTTCTGAGTGTAATTAAAATCACCGCTGTAATTATAATATATTTCTTTTCCGTAATTCTTTCGAAAATTAGAAACCTTAAAGTCCACTAAATTTTTATTTTGAGATGACACTGAAAAACTGAAACCCAAAATTAGCATTAAAACTAAAATGATTTTTTTCATACAATTAAACTTTTAACAAGCCACGAAAACCACGTGCTGCATAGTAAGACGATGCACCGTTGTGATAAAAAAACACGGTATCGTATCTGAAATCGCCAAATAAAGCACCATCTAAATTTCGAATTTTTTTTGGTGTTTCAATCCAGCTCGATGTTTTCTTATCAAAAGCTTCCAAAGTCTGTAAAGCTCGGTATTCTTCTTCGTTCAATAATTTAATGCCTATTTCGTTCGCCGCATCAATGGCGCTGTTTGATGGCTTGTGTTCTTTGCGTGCATCTAAAGCAGGTCGGTCATAACAATAACTACGACGACCTTTCGGGCTTTCGGTAGTGCAATCGCAAAAAACAATTTCGTTCGATTTTTCATCAAAAACAACAACATCAGGTTCGCCGCCAGTTTTTTCCATTTTAAAAAGTACATCAATTTTAGAAGAATCTTTTTCAAGTTTTGCTAGAACATTTTTCCATTCCATGTTTTTATGACGGTGCATATTCTTTTCAAAACGCTTTTTTAAAGTATCTAATAAACCTAATTTTTCTTCTTGTGATAATGTACTGTGCATAGCTTAATTTTTAGAAAATATTTTTAATAATGGAATTAAAAAATCAAACCTAAAGATAAATTTATATTTTTACATTTAAAAAAATTTAATTAGGTATGGCATCAGGTTTTTTTGCAATTTTAGACGATATCGCTGCTTTAATGGATGATGTAGCGGTTACAAGTAAAATTGCAACCCAAAAAACAGCAGGAATTTTAGGCGACGATCTTGCTGTGAATGCAGAAAAAGCAACTGGTTTTCTTTCATCGAGAGAAATTCCCGTGTTAATGAAAATTATGAAAGGATCTTTCGTTAACAAGCTCATTATTGTTCCTTTTGTTTTCTTGTTGGAATGGCTGTATTCGCCAGCAATTAAGTTTATTTTAATTATTGGTGGATTTTATCTGGCTTATGAAGGTGTAGAAAAAATTGTGGAATTTTTATTTCATAGAGAAAAAAAGGGTGTCGAAGTTATTGAAGAAGCTACAGAAGTTAATGAAGACGGAGAAGCTGTAGAAAAAGCAAAAGTAAAATCGGCTATTACCACCGACTTTATTCTATCGTTAGAAATTGTAATCATTGCACTTGCAGCAGCCAAAGATGGGTACGAAGCGTTAAAGTCAGAATTCAATCCTTTTTTAGTCGAAGTAGTTACAGTTTCAATTGTAGCTATTATTGCAACCATAGGTGTTTACGGAATTGTAGCGTTAATTGTTCGTATGGACGATGCGGGTTACAAACTGATAAAAAAATCGAAAAGCGAATCGGGTTTTCTCGTTAGTGCAGGAAATTTACTAATTAAAGCACTCCCTTGGGTTATTAAATCATTGGGCGTAATAGGAACATTGGCTTTACTATTGGTTTCGGGCGGAATTTTTGATCATAATGTAGATTATCTGCATCATTTATTACCAGATGTACCCGAAATGCCAAAACAATTTTTGTACGGAATTGTAGCCGGTATAATGGTAGTTTTGCTGGTTACAGCTTATAAAAAAATATTTACTAAAAAAGTAAGGCATTAAAAGTTAAAGGCATCCGTTTGGATGCCTTTTTTGTTATTTCATGATTGCTTATTTATCCATACATAGCTTTCTTCTTTTTCATCTCACCTAATAATATTCGTAATATTTAAACACCACCGATTTTGGAAACCGACTATGTTCCTTTTCATAGAAATAAATAACAGTGGCATTGTTAAAAACATCAACCGATTTAATTACACGCACATCGTTTTTAACTGTTGTTACATTATTTTCAGTTGATGTTATTTTGTAAACTATTTTCTCCAGCTTATTCTCGTTATTATAATAATACGATGCTTTTTCTTCGGTTACAAAATTCAAGCCTTTAAAAACAACTTTATCAATCGTAAAATCCGGATTAAGTGTAATAATCCTCCTAGATGAATCTTTCTGGCTTAAAGGCTTAATTTCATAGGTTAAAAGATCTTTCCAAACAAATTTATAATTTATAATTACTTCGTCTGCATCGTTTACCTTACTTGTTTCTTTGTATGAAATACTTTTGCCAGATCCTGAAAAAACTGCTTTGCTTTTATACAGATAATCTGGCAGACTATAAAATCTATAATAAGTAGTTAAATCACCATTCTTCATAAAATTCATGGTACTTTTGCCAAAATAATCAAGCGTATCAACAGGAATGCTGTATGTTGAAACATTCACCATATACGTTGTTACCTTTTTAAGCGGACCGTTATAACCATATTCTTTTTTTTGATTGTATGAATTTTGAGCGGTCATAATAAAAGGTAAAATACTCACAACACCCAATAAAATCAGTTTAATAAAATTCATTTTTACTTTATACTTTTTAGTTTGATCTTTTTAAGATCCGTTAACCAATTTATTTCGTTTTGCTGCAACTCATCAGGCTTTGGCACATAATCTTTATTAGGAATATACCACGGAATATTTTCGTAATAATTCTTTAAAACCGAATTATTAAACATATAACCTCTGCGAGCATACGGCAAATTCTGAAGCACTTTCAAAGCATTTTCATCTGTAGCTTCTACAAAATACGGATCCAAATCAGTACTCAAAGGCAAATACATATCTAAACTAAAAGGTTCCTGATATGATAGATAACGAGGATTGAATAAAAATAGTTCACCTTTAGGATGAAAATTTTTCTTTTTAAACTGAACCATTCCCTTTTGAACAAAAAAAGCAGCTGCATCTTGCCCGTTAGAATCACGATATTCTTTCATGAAACCATCAACCTTTTTTCCTATACCATTTACAGACCATTCATTAACCGATTTAAAAAAAGTAGGATTTATGTAAAAATCCTGATAATCACCCATATCTATATTAAGTGTAAAATCGTCAATTTTATTATTTGCCCAACGATTTGCAGCCGTTAAAATGTATTCAAAATTGTATATATAATCTACCGAACCCGACAAACGAAACTTGTAAGTATGTACTAATCTGTTTTCTCCAGGCTTAAACGTTGCGTTGAAATGATACACGTAGTAAAATTCGGCATAATCAAACTCTGTTTTATTAGTTTCGATATCTTTTAAGGAAAATTCCTTCTTGATATCTTCGCTTGATACATACGAAATTTCGTAAGAAAGTATCTTTTGATTTAGGTTTACAGTGAAATCGTTCATATAAGGATGCTGCCCGTTTTTAGGAAAGAAATCAGCATCACCAGACGGAGAAAAAGCCTCAAAACCCACCAAAATTGTTTTTGCTGTTTTTTCTGGATTAAAGAATGTATAATCAACAGTTACTTCTAAAAAATTTTTATCAACACGTTTAAGTGAAAGTATTTCTTTTCTTACCTGAACGCTTGTTTCCTTTATAGGAATCAATTGATTTCCACTCATAAAGTAAGCACCATCGTTGGCAAAAAGAATAGTAGATTGTAATAATATAAGAAGTGTTAGTAAACCTTTCATAAACCGTTTAATTTTTAATAGGAAAGATACGGATAAAAGTTGAATTTTTAGGACTGGAGATGGATGTTGGATATTGATATGTCTCATTAAAAAAAAATCCGTGGACATCCGTGTAATCTGTGGTAAAATGTTTAAAGTTTAACGTTTAAAGTTCTATGTTAGGCGTTGTTTGTTCAGGTTAAATAAATCTGTGTACATCTTTGTAATCTGTGGAGAAAATATTTAAAGTTTAAGGTTTAAAGTTCGATGTTACGCGTTGTTTGTCTAGGTTAAAAAAATCCGTAAACATCTGTGCAATCTGTGGTAAAATGTTTAAAGTTTAACGTTTAAAGTTCGATGTTGGATGTTTTTTATTCAGTTTGAAAAATCTGTGAACATCTGTGTAATATGTGGAGAAAACATTCAAAGTTTAAAGTTTAAAGTTCTATGTTAGGCGTTGTTTGTTCAGGTTAAAAAATCTGTGAACATCTGTGTAATCTGTGGCGAAAACATTTAAAGTTTAAGGTTTAAAGTTAGATGTTAGCTTCGGGGTGTGAGATATTTATGTTTTAAATTTTAAAATAAACCTGTGAACACCCGTGTAATCTGTAGTAAAAACTTTTAAAGTTTAAAGTTCGCTGTTGGATGTTGTTTATTCAGTTTGAAAAATCTGTGCACATCCGTGTAATCTGTGGTCTATTAAAAACTACCTATAACAGAAAAGACGGCGATTGATTCGCCGGGGGCGGAGAACTGCGCCGCACCTATAAAAAAGAAAGCCTGTCTTTTTCA
>JBEBXO010000024.1:0-32652 GCA_040391585.1 Paenimyroides ummariense
ATAAACTTTTTTGTTTTAAGAAAGATAAGAAAATATCTTTACTCCTCTATAAATTGAAATAAAGCTATTTTATAATGACTTGCGGATTAATTGATTTTAAATAATACCTTCTAAAATTTGTTGAAGTACGTCTATGCGAATATCTTTAAGTTTTTTGAATTTAATACAATATCCTGTAATGCTAGCTTTGCCAAGTACACTCGCGTAAGTTTGTTTTAAAAAGGTAGTGTCTTTAAGCCCCATTAAATAAATAGATATTCCAGTTGTTGTGGCACTTATCCCAATTTTGTAAAAAGATTTGCTGGTTTTGTTTGCATACTGTATTTCATAAGTTCCATAACCAATATTAGGGTTTGTTACAATTTTACCTTCATGATTTTTGCCGTCTGAAAACCATAGTTTTGTCTTAGGCATTAATTTTAAAAGTAATTGGTGTAACTGTTGCATGTCTGCCTTTTTAGTTTCAGGCTGACTGTTGATATAATTAGTGATCTGATTTTCTACTGGAATCATTTTAAATTAGTAATTCATTGAAATTAACAGTGTTTTTGAAATAGTTTGAATATAAAAAGAACGATTTAAAAAATCGTTCTTTTTGAATTGTTTACCTTGTGGCTAAATCTTACTTTCGTTGTTTTTTAAAGCCGAAGTCATAGGATTGTTTGTTTTAAACTGATCTACTTTATCAACCAGACTGGTATTTTTTAATTCGGCAAGTTTGCGTTCTAAAGCAGCAATAACATCGTCTTTTTTATGATCGGCTTTATTAACTAGTTTATCAAAACTGGTATTAAAATCTTCTTTTTGGTGATTTACAAAACCTTGTACACGCTGTTTAATATCGTCTACCTTGGTATTCATATCGTCAGCGGTAGATCTAAATCCATCGCTTAATTTTTTTCGTGTTTCTTTACCTTCATTGGGAGCCATTAGTACACCCATTGTGGCACCCACTGCTGCACCTGCCAGAACAGCTGCTAAATTTAAACCTTGCTTTATCATAACATTATAATTTTAGATTAATATATTAAAAGTACATAATTTTAAAACCACCATCTTAAAAATTAATGTTAAATATTTGTTTATCAGTATTTAGTGACCTTTTGAAACCATAAAAAAGTCCGATGTGGTATTGGACTTGTTTTATTATTTTTTTACAATTTCAGAAATTTCATTTAAAATGCGTTCTGCAAGTGCATCTGCATCATTCTGTGTAGGTGCTTCGGTATAAATACGGATAATTGGTTCGGTATTCGATTTTCGTAAATGTACCCAACTGTCGGCTAAATCAATCTTAACGCCATCAATCGTAGTGATTTTTTCGTTGACATATTTTTTTTGCATGGCATCTAAAATGGCATCTACATCAATTTCGGGAGTGAGTTCAATTTTATTTTTACTCATAAAATATTGCGGATAACTTGCACGTAAACTCTTAACATTTAAATCTTGATTGGCTAAATGCGTTAAAAACAAAGCCACACCAACCAGTGAATCCCGACCGTAATGTGCTTTTGGATAAATAATACCTCCGTTACCTTCACCACCAATTATAGCATTGTTTTTCTTCATTAATTCCACAACATTCACTTCGCCCACTGCTGATGCTTCATAGTTTCCACCGTGTTTTTCGGTAATATCTCTCAAC
Source organism: Paenimyroides ummariense (assembly GCA_040391585.1). Lineage (GTDB taxonomy): Bacteria > Bacteroidota > Bacteroidia > Flavobacteriales > Flavobacteriaceae > Flavobacterium > Flavobacterium ummariense_A. The sequence goes on from JBEBXO010000024.1 coordinate 1,649, forward strand.
GCACGTGACGACGACATATTTGAAACCGTATTGCCCGGCGTTTTGCTCAATACATAATCGGCAACAGCAACTAACGTATATTCTTCGCCAAACATTTCGCCATCGTTGCTGATAAATGCCAAGCGATCTACATCAGGATCAACCACAATACCAAAATCAGCTTGTTCTTTCACTACTAATTCGCAAATATCAGTTAAATGTTCTTTTAAAGGTTCAGGATTATGTGGGAAATGTCCGTTAGGTTCACAGTATAATTCAACAACTTCAACGCCCATTTTCTTCAATAACGCAGGAATGACAATACCGCCCGATGAGTTTACGCCATCAACCACCACTTTAAATTTGCGTTGTTTTACGGCATCTGCATCGACCAATTTTAAATTTAAAACTTCGTCAATGTGTCTGTCCATATAATCGGTAATTTCAGTAATCTTACCTAAAGAGTCAACATCGGCAAAATCAAAAGTATCCGATTCTGCAATCTCTAAAATCAAAGCTCCTTCAGCACCGCTTAAAAACTCGCCTTTATTGTTCAGTAATTTCAAGGCATTCCATTGTTTTGGGTTGTGTGATGCTGTTAAGATAATTCCGCCATCAGCTTTTTCCAAAGGCACAGCAACTTCAACCGTTGGGGTAGTAGATAAGCCTAAATCAATCACGTTAATTCCTAAACCAATTAATGTTTGCATCACCAATTGATGAATCATTGGACCCGAAATACGGGCATCTCGACCAATAACTACGGTTAATTTATCTTTTTGTAAACTGTTTTTTAAAAAAGTTCCGTAAGCAGTGGCAAATTTTACAGCATCGATAGGCGTAAGGTTATCGCCCACGTTTCCGCCAATGGTACCACGAATACCGGATATAGATTTTATTAAAGTCATTTTATTTGTTTTAATATGGAAAACAAATATAAAGATTCCTTGGTTAATTAATGTAAAGGAGAGTAAAAAAGTAAAGGAAGAAAGTAGGTCGATCGGTGTTTTTAAACAAAATTTGCACTGCTATAGTGCAAAAAATAATTAAAATTGCACTGTTGTAGTGCATAATTTAATATCTTTGAGCAAAGTAAAATAGAAATGGAAACTTTATTTGAATATTCTCAACGGTTGATTTCCCAAGCTGATACAGCGTTTACTCGCTATTCGTATGATCACATTAATTGGAGAAACAGGTTGGTAGGACTTGTTGGCCCTCGTGGTGTGGGGAAAACGACTTTGGTTTTACAGTACATTAAACGCAATCTTAACGTTCGTGACACCTTATATGTTACTGCCGAAGATTTTTATTTTGCCCAAAATCGTTTGACTGATTTAGCAGATCAATTTGTGAAATTGGGAGGAAATTATTTGTTTATAGACGAAATACACAAATATCCTGATTGGTCAAAAGAGCTCAAGCTTATTTATGATTATCACAAAAATTTAAAAGTAGTTTTTACGGGTTCCTCTGTGCTTGACATCAAAAAAGGGAGTGCAGATCTGAGTCGAAGGGCGGTGGTTTATACTATGCAAGGCTTGTCTTTTCGGGAATATTTAATGTTTTTTCATCAGATAGAAGTTCCAAAATTTAGTTTAGAGGAAATAGTGAATCATCAGATAGATGTCCCGCAAATTCCACATCCTTTACCATTATTTGCAGACTATTTAAAAAGAGGATATTATCCTTTTGCCGTAGAAGATGATTTTGATTTGAGATTACAACAAGTCGTTAACCAAACCTTGGAAAGCGATATTCCTATTTATGCAGAAATGAATGTTTCAACAGGTAGAAAACTAAAACAATTGTTGGCAATTGTGGCAGAAAGCGTTCCGTTTAAACCTAATATGAGCAAAATTGCTGAAATGCTCAGCATCAGTAGAAATAACATCGCCGATTACCTTTTTTATATGGAAGAAGCCGGGATGGTAAGTCAATTAAGAGCAGAAACAGGTGGAATTCGCGGTTTGGGAAAAGTTGATAAGGTGTATTTAGACAACACTAATTTGATTTATAATTTAGCCAAAGAAAACCAAAATAAAGGAAATGTCCGAGAAACTTTTTTCATGAATCAAGTACGAGTTAATCATCAAGTTTCATCATCAGCAGTAGCTGATTTTAGAATTGATGCGATGGATTTTGAGGTAGGAGGAAAAAATAAAGGGTTGAAACAAATTAAAACGGCTGAAAAAGGTTTTGTGGTCAAAGATGATATCGAAAAAGGTTTTTTGAACAGTATTCCATTATGGAATTTTGGGTTGTTGTATTAACAGAAATTTGGAGTTTGAGATTATTTATAAATGATTTTTGAATGAGAAAAAATATTATAAGTTAAGTTTGTTCTTTATTTCTGCCAGCATTTCTTCTGCGCGCTGTTTTTCTGCCCAACCACTTTCCTCTCCTTTTTTAATTTTCATGCGAACATAGTCATAGTAAGCCTCTTGTTCACGTGCTTGTTTAATTAAATAGTTTACAGCCTCGCTCTTGCTGCTAAACTCTTCATTTTTAACCTGATCTTTTAGCCACTCGTCGTTTTTTTGTGCCAATGTTATACTTTGTCGGGTCATAGTTCAATTTTTTAGTGGTGTAAATATACACCAAAAAAACTAAAATAAGGCTATTGATTGCAAAAAAATCAATACATTTTCTTAGTCATTTTGCTCAATCTTAGTTACTTTTGACATTAAGACTTACATATTATGAACTTTCTGGCACACATTTATCTATCGGGAACCAACGAACGTATACAGATTGGCAATTTTATGGGCGATGGTATTCGTGGAAAAGATTATAAACATTACCATACCGATATACAGCTTGGGGTGTTGTTGCATAGATCGATTGATAGTTTTACCGACTTTCATCCTATTTTTCGACAGTCAAAATACCGTTTGGTTCCAAAGTTTAATCATTTTTCGGGAATCATTATCGATATGTTTTACGATCATTTCCTGGCAAAAGAGTGGCAAATGTATCATAATGAAAGTTTGTACGATTTCACACATAAATTTTACGATAATTTGGAACGACATAAAAGTGAACTAAATATAAAAACTCGTGAATTACTACCGTATTTAACAAAACAGAATTGGTTGGAACGTTACGCACATTTAACCGATTTGCAACAGATTTTAAAACAGATGGATCAGCGGTTTTCATTAAAATCGAACATGAACGAAGCTGTAGATGATTTGTATGAAAATTATGATGATTTTCAACGGGAATTCCACTTGTTTTTTAAAGACGTAATGGTACATGCCGAAGCGGAAAGAATACGAATTGCAGAAGAACTTAAAAAATGATTGGCTTTTAATTTTTAGTAAGTTACTTTTGCACAATGAACGCGACCAAAAAGAACAAAAAAATAAAAAAAACTTTTCGATACCTTGAAGGAATATTGTATTTGCTTAAAACAATCATTTCCGATCGTCAGTTTTTGTATGTTTCGTGCGTTTTGGTGGGTATTTCATCGGCATTGGCGGTAATTGTTTTAAAAACTTTCGCGCATTCGGTTTTTAAATTAACCAATTATATCGATACCTTATACAAATTACCTTACTCTAACAGTATTTTGCCTGTTGTGGGTATTTTACTAACGGTTTTTGTTATTAAGAAATTTTTAGACGGATCTATAGAAAAAGGTACCAGTCAAATTATGATCGCTGTTGCAAAACGATCAGGTTATATGCCGCGTAAACAAATGTATGCCCAAATTATAACAAGTTCATTAACGGTTGGTATGGGTGGATCTGCCGGATTAGAATCGCCAATTACTATTACCGGTGCTGCTTTTGGATCTAATTTTGCACAAAATTTCCGTTTTAATTATAAAGACCGTACTTTGCTGTTGGCATGCGGTGTGGCATCGGGTATAGCGGCAGCCTTTAACGCGCCTATTGCGGGTGTACTTTTTGCTATCGAGGTAATTATTGCCGATATGAGTGTTACCGCTTTTATTCCTTTAATGATCTCATCTGCAACTGGTGCTATTGTTTCTGCTGTAGTTTTAAAAGAAAGCATATTGCTTAATTTTAAAGAACAGTTTTCTTTTGATTACAGCAATACCTTTTATTATGTTTTGTTTGGTATTATTGCCGGTATTTTTTCTTTGTACCATGCAAGAATGTTTCGTCGTGTAGAACATTTCACTAATCGTTTAAAATTAAATCCTTACAAAAAGGCACTTTTGGGTGCTGGTGCGCTGGCTGTTTTAATTTTTCTGTTCCCCACGTTGTTTGGTGAAGGTTATGAGAGTATAAAATCGTTAGCAAACAATAATGCAGCACACATTCTGGATAATTCGCTTGTAGAAAAATTCAATTCCAAAAAATGGGTAGTTTTAGCTTTTGTAGTCGGAACTTTATTTATAAAAAGTATTGCAACGGGTTTAACATTAGGTTCGGGCGGAAACGGTGGTAATTTTGCGCCGGCACTCTTTGCTGGTTCTTATTTAGGTTATACTTTTTCTAAATTTATAGAATTAATAGGTGTTAAAAACCTACCCATTGCAAATTTTACCGTTGTAGGTATGGCAGGTTTGTTAAGTGGCTTGTTTCACGCGCCGTTGACTGCTATTTTCCTGATTGCAGAAATTACAGGAGGCTATGGTTTAATGGTTCCTTTATTAATTGTATCTTCCATTAGTTTTGCCATATCTAAACAATACGATAAGTATTCAATGGATATTTTTACTATTGCCGATAAAGGTTTGGTGTTTACATCAGATAAAGATAAAAACATTCTAAATAAAATTGAATTACATAACATTTACAGCAATGAAATCAATACGGTAAAGATAACCGATGGATTGTACGATGTGAAGGCATTGTTTATAAATACAAACCAGTATTTTATTCCGGTGGTTTCTGCTGATAATCAGGTTGAGGGAATCATTTATTTAGAGGATGTAAAAACCATTTTTCAGAACGATTTTAAAATGCGTATCCTTACTGTTGAACAATTAATGAAACAGGCTTTCACGGCATCATTGTCAGAAAATGCAGGAAATGTTATTAAAATGATGGACGAAAACAACCTGCAGGAAATTTTACTCACAACAAACAATCAGCTGGTTGGTTATGTAACTAAAATTAAATTATTAGAAGTTTATCGTGAGAATTTGAAAAATTTAAGAATCGAGTAGTTTATTAATGTGCCATTAGTTATTTTAATATTTTTTGGATTATCAATATTTTTCATTTTTTTATTCAAAAGAGAACTTTTGGTTCATAAGAAATTTACTATTTATTTTATAATTTACTGCTTGATATTAGGTATATTAGGTTTGTTTCTATATTATGATAATGTGAAAGGTGGAGATATTCTGATATTACCCATTTTTCAATTTATTATTTATAGAATTTTTTATAAAATTTTTGTTTCGATTTATAAAAGAGAGCCTAAAGATACTTTTTGGAGTATGGATTTATCTTTAATGAAAGATGGAATCTTTAATTTCTTATATATCATTTCTTCACTTTGTATTCCTTTATTTTTAGAGCATTATTTTTTAAAATAAATCAAAATCTGTGCATCTGTGGTAGAAATAAAAACTTTTTACCAAACCTTTAATACCTTAAAAACAAAGCAATTTGTATATTTGCACTTTGAATTTTTCTATGCAGAATACCGAAGAAAATATCGAAGTATTGGGCGCCCGCGTTCATAACTTAAAAAATATAGATGTTACCATTCCACGTGAAAAACTGGTGGTAATTACCGGTTTGTCGGGTTCCGGCAAATCATCTCTTGCTTTTGATACCATTTATGCCGAAGGGCAACGAAGATACATTGAAACCTTTGCTTCTTATGCACGTCAGTTTTTGGGTGGTTTGGAACGCCCCGATGTGGATAAAATCGATGGACTTTCGCCTGTAATTGCCATTGAACAGAAAACGGTTAATAAAAATCCGCGTTCTACCGTAGGTACCATTACCGAAATTTACGATTTTATTCGTTTGTTGTACGCACGTGCTTCTGATGCTTATTCGTATGAAACAGGCGAAAAAATGATTAGCTATTCCGATGAACAGATTCAGCAGTTAATTACCAACGATTTCAAAAATCAGCGACTTAATATTTTATCTCCTGTAATTCGTTCACGTAAAGGTCATTATCGAGAGTTATTTGAACAAATAGCTAAGCAAGGTTTTGTAAAAGTTCGTGTCGATGGTGAAATACGCGATATTGTATCAGGTATGAGGTTAGATCGTTACAAAACCCACGACATTGAAATTGTTATCGATCGTTTGGCTGTTGATGCTACCGAAGAAACCCAGAAACGTTTGGCAGAAAGCATAAAAACAGCCATGTATCACGGGGAAGACATTTTAATGGTTCTTCCGCAGGAAAACCAAACACCACGCTATTTCAGCCGTCATTTAATGTGTCCTACTTCGGGCGTATCGTATCCAATTCCAGAACCTAACAGTTTTTCATTCAATTCACCAAAAGGAGCTTGTCCTAATTGTAATGGTTTGGGAACGGTAAATGAAATCAATCTTAAAAAAATAATACCAAACGATACTATTTCCATAAAAGCAGGTGCTATTTTACCAATTGGTGAGCAAAAAGCTACCTGGATTTTTAAGCAGCTGGAAATTATTGCACAACGCTACGAATTTAAACTGACCGATGCCGTAAAAGATATTCCTGCAAATGCTATGGATATGATTTTAAACGGAGGCAAGGAAAGTTTTTCGGTTGCATCTAAAATTTTAGGTATTACAAAAGATTATAAGATTGATTTTGAAGGAATATCTAACTTTATTAAAAACCAGTTTAACGATGCACCTACTTCGTCTATTAAACGATGGGCTGCCGATTTTATGGATGAAATTCAGTGTCCTGAATGTAACGGTGCCCGTTTAAAAAAAGAATCGCTGTATTTTAAGATAGCTGATTTAAATATTGGCGAAGTTTCTAATATGGATTTGGATCAGTTAGCTGCCTGGTTTCAAAATTTATCCGAAAAATTAAGTGAGAAACAAATGGCAATTGCTGCCGAAATTGTTAAAGAAATAACAACGCGTTTATCGTTTTTGTTAGATGTTGGTTTAAATTATCTTACCCTAAACCGATCTTCTAAAACCCTTTCGGGTGGCGAGGCACAACGTATTCGCTTGGCAACACAAATTGGTTCGCAATTGGTTGGTGTGCTTTATATTTTAGACGAACCAAGTATTGGTTTACACCAGCGCGATAACGAAAAATTAATCACTTCGTTAAAACAGCTACGCGATGTTGGTAATTCTGTTTTAGTGGTAGAACACGACAAAGACATGATTGAAGAAGCCGATTATGTTATTGATATTGGTCCGAAAGCTGGGGCAAACGGCGGACAAATTATTAGTGCGTCTAATCCGCAAGAATTGTTAAAAAGCGATACCATTACGGCACAATATTTAAACGGAACCTTAGAAATTCCCGTGCCTTTAGAAAGAAGGGCAGGCAACGGAAAATCTTTAAAATTAAAAGGTGCAAAAGGCAATAATTTAAAAAATGTTACAGTTGAATTTCCTTTGGGAACTTTAATCTGCGTTTCGGGTGTTTCGGGTTCGGGTAAATCTACATTGATTAACGAAACCTTGTATCCTATATTAAACGAACATTTTTTTAATGCTGTAAAAGTACCGCAACCTTACGATAAATTAGAAGGAATTGAAAATATCGATAAGGTAATTGGTATCGATCAAAGTCCTATTGGGCGTACACCACGTTCCAATCCGGCAACTTATACCGAAGTTTTTTCAGAAATAAGAACATTATTTACAAAAACTCCTGAAGCCAGCATTCGCGGATACAAACCCGGACGTTTTAGTTTTAACGTAAAAGGTGGTCGTTGCGAAACCTGTGAAGGATCGGGCTTACGAACAATTGAAATGGGCTTTTTACCCGATGTGTATGTAGAATGCGAAACTTGTCAGGGAAAACGCTTTAATCGCGAAACACTGGAAATTCGATACAAAGGCAAATCTATTGCCGATATTTTGGATATGACCATAGATGAAAGTGTGCCGTTTTTCGAGAATATCCCAAAAATATACCGTAAATTAAAAACCATACAAGATGTTGGTTTGGGCTACATTACCTTGGGGCAGCAAAGTACTACCTTATCGGGTGGTGAAGCGCAACGTATTAAGCTGGCAACCGAATTGTCTAAAAAAGATACTGGCAACACCTTTTATATTTTAGATGAACCTACAACCGGATTGCATTTTGAAGACATAAGGGTATTAATGGAAGTACTGCAAAAGCTGGTTGAAAAAGGCAACACCGTTTTAATTATCGAACATAATTTAGATGTTATTAAAATGGCCGATTATATTATTGATATTGGTCCCGAAGGTGGTAAAAACGGAGGAGAAGTAGTTGCTCACGGAACACCCGAAAAAGTTGCTAAAAGTAAAAAAAGTCATACAGCACGCTTTTTAAAGAAAGAATTAAGTCAGAAAAGTTAATAGTTTCAGGTTTTTTGAAAACAATTAAATCTTAAACACATCAACAATTAAACAAAAATATATGGAAGAAAATTTTTCAGAAGAAGATATCAGAATAAAAGAAAGTTTAACGCAGAAATCGTGGAACGAAATTAAAACAAACGATTCTTGGGCAATCTTTAAAATAATGTCCGAATTTGTAAATGGATACGAAAAAATGGGGCGTATTGGTCCGTGTGTATCTATTTTTGGTTCGGCACGTACAAAAAACAACAACCAATATTACAAATTGGCCGAAGAAATTGCCTTTAAGATAAGTAAGGCGGGTTACGGCGTTATATCGGGTGGTGGTCCCGGAATTATGGAAGCTGCCAATAAAGGTGCGCATTTGGGTGGTGGAGCATCGGTAGGGTTAAATATCGATTTACCTTTTGAACAGCACTTTAATCCGTATATAGACCACGATAAAAACCTACAGTTCGATTATTTCTTTGTGCGCAAGGTAATGTTCGTAAAATATTCACAGGGTTTTGTGGTAATGCCGGGCGGTTTTGGAACTTTAGATGAAATGTTTGAAGCAATTACCTTAATTCAAACCAAGAAAATCGGTAAATTTCCTATTATTTTGGTAGGATCAGAATTTTGGTCTGGTTTAATTGACTGGATTAAAACGGTTATGCTTGAAAAATACTTTAATGCATCGCCAGAAGATATGAACCTGATTAAAATTGTTGATACATCAGATGAAGTTGTTACCATTATTGATACCTTCTACAAAAAATACAATTTAAGTCCGAATTTTTAATACATCAATCCGTTTTCAAAAGAAACGGATTTTTTTATGCTTTTTTGCAATAAGTATCTATCTTTGGTTATCAATTTTTCAAAAACAATGAAAACCCTATTTTACAATATAAAAGAACTTTTTCAGGTTCGCGAAAATAATCACTCTATATTAAAAGGAAGTGAAATGAAAGAGCTTCCTTCAATAAAAAATGCCTTTTTAGTGGTTGAAAATGATCGCATTGCAGATTATGGATCAATGGAAAATGCACCGACAGTTTTTGATGAATGGGTTGATGTTTCTGGCAAAATGATTATGCCTAGTTATATTGACAGTCACACGCACATTGTTTATGCAGGTAATCGTGAACAAGAGTTTGTTGATAGAATTAACGGTTTAAGTTACGATGAAATTTATCAGCGGGGTGGCGGAATTTTAAATTCGGTAGAAAAATTGCGCAATACTTCAGAAGACGAATTGTACAGCGATGCCGCAAACCGTTTAGAAGAACTTATTGCTCAAGGTACAGGAGTTATCGAAATTAAATCGGGTTATGGTTTAAACCTGGAAGCCGAATTAAAAATGTTGCGTGTTGTAAAGAAATTGCAAGAAAATTATCCTGTTAAAACAAAAGCCACTTTTTTAGGGGCACATGCCGTTCCACCCGAATTTAAAGGTAATCAGGTTGCTTTTGTAGATGAAATCTGTAAGGTAATGATTCCTGAAATTGCTAAACAAGGTTTGGCAGATTATGTTGATGCTTTTTTAGAAACCGGATATTTCACTGTTGATGAAACTCGGAAAATTATTAAAGCAGCTACAAGTCACGGTTTAAAATCAAAGATCCACATAAACCAGTTTACGGCAATTAACGGTATTGAAATGTGTGTGGAAGAAAACGTACTAACAGTAGATCACCTCGAAATTGTAGAAGATACAGATATTGAAGCATTAAAAAAAGGAAACACCATTCCTGTAGCATTGCCAACTTGTTCGTATTTTATATCAATCCCTTACACGCTCGCTCGTAAATTGTTAGAAGCTAATTTGCCATTGGTAATCGCATCAGATTACAATCCGGGAACCACACCAAGCGGCAACATGAATTTTGTAGTAGCTACATCGTGCATTAAAATGAAATTAACGCCCGAAGAAGCTTTTAATGCAGCAACGATTAATGCGGCTTATGCGTTGGAAGTAGAAAATGAATACGGCAGTATCACAAAAGGTAAAAAAGCATCGTTTTTTATCACAAAACCCATACATTCTATTTACGCCATTCCGTATAATTTTGGAAGCAATTTAATTGAAACGGTTTACCTAAACGGAAAGAAATATTAAAAAAACACACCGACAACAAAAGTTGGCGGTGTGAAAAAAAATAGTTATGAAAAAGATTTTATATAATCGAGATTAATATCGATATATATTTACCTATTACAAAGTTAGTAATAAATCCTTAATTTTGAATAAGATAAGCTGTGTTAAATTTTAAAATAATATAAATAAAAATGATAACGGTTGATTTTATTACGATTTCTTATATCTATTGAATGGAAAATTTTGAATACTTTAACACAAGCACTTTATCAGAACATTTAGTTTTAAGAAAAGACGAAACTAAATTTGGCGAAAAAATCAAATATCCTGCTAACCAAAAAGTTAGTCTCAACGATTTTCTAAGCCAAACCAACGCATCATTTATTGTTTTTGGTATTAAAGAATTTGCAGGTATTAAGGCGAATTTCGGTCGGGTAGGAACTACCCACAGCTGGGATGTCTTTTTGTCTGCTTTTTTAAATATCCAAAACAACAAACATTTAAAAGCATCTAACGTAGCTGTAATCGGTTGTTTTAATTACAAGGCTTTCAATGAGGAAGTAGCCCAGTTAAATCCTAACATTCCGGCACAATTAAACCGTTTGTACGAAATTGTTTCCGAAATAGATAAAGATGTAGCCTACTTAAATACATTAATTCATCGCGCAGGAAAAAAGGCAGTTGTAATTGGTGGCGGACATAATAATGCTTACGGCAATATAAAAGGATTGGCTCTTGCAAACGGTACAAATGTAAATGTAGTTAATTTTGATGCCCATACCGATTTTCGCAAAATGGAAGGGCGTCACAGCGGCAACGGCTTTTCGTATGCTTTTAACGAAGGTTTTTTAGATACCTATTGCGTATTTGGTGCACACGAAAATTATTTGAATAAATTTATGATTCGTCAGTTTAAAGAACAGACAGAAAAACTGAAATTGTTTACTTTTGAAGAACTGAAGGTTCGGTTTGAAAAAGATTTTATAACTAGCATTAACAACATAAACAAGTTAATTAAAAACAAACCTTACGGAATTGAAATTGATGTGGATGCGGTAGAAAATACTGCCAGCAGCGCAATGTCGTCAAGTGGATTTTCGGTAACAGAAACACGTCATTTTGTACACCTTACGGCAAATAATGCTAACGCAAGTTACCTGCATTTGTGCGAAGGATCTGTAAGTTTGGGTACAGCACCGGCAAATATGTTGGGCAAGCTGTTAAGTTATCTGGTAACCGATTTTATCAAAGCACAACTTCCTTACGTTAAATAAATTATGCAGTTATCGGTTGTTATATTAAACTACAATGTAAAACACTTTTTAGAAATCTGTATAAAAAGTGTTCAAAAAGCCCTAACCAATATTAAGGGCGAAATTATTGTTGTGGATAATGCTTCTACCGATGGATCTTTTGAGATGATGCAGCGCATTTTTCCTGATGTTACCTATTTGTATCAAACCCAAAATACCGGATTTCCCAAAGGAAATAATATTGGTGTTAATTGTGCGAAAGGAGAGTTTATCTGTATTCTGAATCCTGATACCATTGTAGCAGAAGATACTTTTGAAATTTTATTAAAGGAATACCACACATTAGAAAACCCTGGAATTTTAGGTTGCAGATTGATCGATGGGTCGGGTAAATTTCTTCCCGAAAGCAAGCGTGGTGTGCCCACACCTTGGGTAGCTTTTACCAAAGTAGCATCGCTTTATAAAATCTTTCCAAAATCAAAATGGTTTAATAAGTATTACGCACAGCATATTCTAGAAAACCAAACTGGAAAAGTAGATATTTTGGTAGGTGCATTTATGTTTATGAAACGTGATCTTTATTTGCAAGTTGGTGGTTTTGATGAGGGTTGTTTTATGTATGCAGATGATATCGATTTAAGCTATATGGTTTCAAAAACAGGACTGCAGAATTACTACGTTGCAAACACCACCGTTATTCATTTTAAAGGCGAAAGTACCTTGAAAGACGGTAAATACATGATGCGTTTTAAAGAAGCTATGCAGTTTTTCTACAAAAAGCATTTTAAAACATCGTGGTGGTTTAACAGTATTATGAATGTGGGTATTGCCTTGTTTGCTTTTAAAAAAACTACCGAAAAAGGCAGTGAAAATAGCAAAGTAGCTCATTATATTCTGTTAACAGATAATGCCGATATTTACCAGAAAACAGTAACTAATGTTTTAAAACCGTTAGATTGGGTTTATTATCTCAATGATATCGAAACAATAAATCAGCCCGATAAAAATATCGAAATTTTAATTGATAACGAATCGGTAACTTATAAAGACTACATGGTTTATATCAGCCAGAAACATCATAACAAAACATTTAAAATACGGGCTGCAGCTTCTGATTTCTTTATTGGAAGCAACGATAAAAACGATAGAGGAGAAATTTTATCGTTTTAATTAGTAAAAATTTTAAATAAATAGGTAAATAGTCCTAAAAATTAGTATTTTTGTAATACTTTAATCTAAATACAACTCTTTACTAAAAATATGGCAAAGTTTGAATTAAAATTACCTAAAATGGGTGAAAGTGTTGCAGAAGCAACCATTACAAATTGGGTAAAAAATGTTGGAGATACTGTTGAACAAGACGAAACAATTGTTGAAGTAGCTACCGATAAAGTTGATAGTGAAGTACCTACGGAAGTAAGTGGGAAAATAATTGAAATTCTATTTCAAAAAGATGATGTTGTTCAGGTTGGGCAAACAATTGCTATTATTGAAACAGAAGGTAGTGATGCCGCACAACCAACAGCTGCTCCTGCAAAAGAAGAAGTTGCGGTTGCAAAAGTAGAACAAACGGTAACACAGGCTCAAGAAACAGTAGAAACTGCCGATTTTAGCTCTTCAGATAAATTTTTCTCGCCTTTGGTTAAGAATATTGCTAAAGAAGAAGGTATTTCTATGGCAGAATTAGAGGCAATTAATGGTACTGGGAAAGAAGGTAGAATTACCAAAACAGATATATTAGATTACGTTAAAAACAGAGGTTCACAACCTGCTGCGGCTACTGTTCAAAAAACAGCTGCTCCGGCACCAGTTGCACAGCCTGTTGCTTCTAAAGCAGCACCGGTTTCTGTAAACGGACAAGACGAAATTGTAGAAATGGACCGTATGCGTAAAATGATTGCGCACCACATGGTACAATCTGTTCAAACTTCGGCTCACGTACAGTCATTCATCGAAGTAGATGTAACAAATATTGTAAACTGGAGAAATAAACATAAAAATACATTTGAAAAAAGAGAAGGAGAAAAACTTACTTTTACTCCGATCTTTATGGAAGCTGTTGCAAAGGCACTGAAAGATTTCCCAATGATGAATATTTCGGTTGATGGTGATTATATCGTTAAACGCAAAAATATTAATTTGGGAATGGCAGCTGCGTTACCAAACGGAAACTTGATTGTTCCTGTAATTAAAAATGCAGATCAGTTGAATTTGGTTGGTATGGCAAAAGCGGTAAACGATTTAGCAGACCGTGCACGTAAAGGAAAATTAAAACCAGACGATACACAAGGGGGAACTTATACGGTTACAAACGTTGGTACTTTTGGATCTGTTTTTGGTACACCTATTATCAGTCAGCCGCAAGTAGGTATTTTGGCTTTAGGAGCTATTAGAAAAGTGCCTGCGGTTATAGAAACACCAGAAGGTGATTTCATTGGTATCCGCCAAAAAATGTTCTTGTCGCATTCTTATGATCACCGTGTAGTAGACGGTTCGTTAGGTGGACAGTTTGTACAAAGAGTAGCACAGTATCTGGAAGCATTTGATCCTAACAGAGACGTTTAATATATACGCAGTAGTGTTTTAAGCACTTTTAATTATAAAAAAGTTCGGTTTATTAACCGGACTTTTTGTTTTTTTTTATAAAACATTTACGCAATATAAAATACGTTTTTAATACCCGTCGTAGTGTATTATCCTCTTATGCGTAATGAATTGAAAAATGATTAGTTGTTTTTTTTACCACATAGTATTCTGTATTTATTTTTGAACAAATTCTAGGTTACATAGTTTTTTGTATTTTGCAAAATAAATATAGCTTGATTATGTGTTTTATCAATGATAAAAACTATGATCTCTTTTATTGTCTATAATTTGATAATAAATCCGTGAATAACTATGTTTTCTACTGTGGTTTAACAAACATATAAATTTGTGCATCAGTGGATATTTTATAAAGCACTACAGGTTTTTAATGTGTAATTATATGCCAAAAAGCACCCAAATAGGTGCCTTTTGTGCGGTTTACATTGTTTATTTAAGTACTTCTGTGTGTACGTTTTTGCCTGTTTTTGCATCTAAATAATGAATAACAGCAATAATAACTAAAGGACAAACTATTGAAATAACAGTTACTGTCACAAACGTATTCTTTTTCATAAGCTATCCGTAAGGTGTTACTTTAAAAGGATTAAACGCATTAATACCTTCTATTAATTTTTCCCGATCATTGCAATCATACCACTTTTTTGTATTTCGGTCAAAAAATGACAAAACGGTCAGGTAAACGTTGTTAATTTTCCAGTTAACTACATATAAACCCGATTCTTCAGGCAGGCTTTCAGGGAATTTGATCCATCTTGCTAGTTTCATAATTAAAGGTTTTTAGGTTGCGGCACTCATATTTACATCTGTATTTGCTGTATCGGTAAGTATTTTGTCGGCTTCTGTTTCTTCAGCCAATGTCTGCTTCAACAGTTTGGCGGCATCGTTTTCACCTAAAACTTTTGCAAACGCTAATAGGGTTCCGTAAGTGGCTATTTCGTAATGTTCTATTTTTTGTGATGCTGCAATAATCGCCGCATCGCGCACGGGACCATACACGGTTTCAGTCAGCATATTGTCGCCTTCTTTTAAAAGTCCAGATAAAGCTTCACATTTTTTACCTTCGGCTGGTTCCTTCAATAATAAAAAAATCTGTTCCAAACGCGCAACCTGATGCTCTGTAACTGCAACATGGTCCATAATACTCGATTGTAATTTGGGCGATGAAGCATTTGCTGCCATTTTAGGAAGGGCTTTTACCAAGGCTAATTCTGCCCAATAAATATCTTTAAGCGCATCAACAAACAGTTGTTGTAGGGTAGAAGCTGCCTCTGCAGTAGCTTCTACTGGTTCGTTTTTTATTTTTGGACTTTGTTTTTTGGTATCCATAATTATTCGGTTTATAGGTTGTTGTCTAATAATTCTTCCCGTTTCCAATAACGGTGGGTTTTGGCAGCTTCTATAAATGCAGCTTCTAAATTTTTACCATTGGTAGAACTGCTGGTTACTATACCTGCATCTTTTAAATCTGTGCCTTTTGCCATAAATTGGGGTGCCGATAACAAATCGATTCCATCTCCATCGGCTCCTATAATTTTACAGTGTTTGTAGGCATCATTTATAAATTCCATTACATCGACATCTTTTCGAAGTGCTGCCTGATCTGTGCCGTCTGGAATAAAAACAGCATCAAAAAGTACCGATGAAGCTGTAAAAAAACTGAATTTCACTGCAATTTCACCACCTTCTGCCGTTGTTACAAAGCCAAGGTTTGGGGCAATAATACAGGCTTCGGCATCTTCTTGTAAAAGCGCTTTTTTCATTTTGGTTACCGATGCTTCACTAACACCGTGGTTGCATATAAAGGCTATTTTTCTTGAAGCTATCGTTGGTTTTACCGTAGGATTTTTTATCATACTTAAGGCATCAGAAGTACCCGTTTTCTTAAGTATATCAGTAGGTTCGTTACCTGCTTGGTTATCGGCACCTACACCATGATTCATTGGTTTTTCAGGTGTTGCTGGTATTTTGCTACCCAGCCCTTTTGCTACCTTTTCTGCCAAATACTGATTTATTTGTGCAATTAACCCTAGCATTCGTACCCTGATTTCGGTGGTTTCAACTTTTCCCAGTTCAAAACGAAAAGCTTTCATTATATGGCGTTGTTCTGTAGGGGTTTGACTTTCGTAAAACATACGTGCCTGACCAAAATGGTCGTTAAAACTATCGCTTCGGGCACGAATTTTATGTCCTTCTACACGTTCGTTAAAACTGTTGAATCCGCCTTCGGCTATCATAGCCTGATACGGACAGCCGCCACCTAACGAATTAGGGTGGTAACTCACCCTGCCTTTATTAATTTCTTGACGCATAAAGCCATCGCGCTGGTTGTTATGTACTGGTGATACGCTACGGTTGATAGGGATTTCATGAAAATTTGGTCCGCCCAATCTTAACAGTTGTGTATCGGTGTACGAAAACAACCTACCTTGAAGCAACGGATCGTTGGTAAAATCAATACCTGGAACAATGTGTCCGGGATGAAAAGCTGCTTGTTCTGTTTCAGCAAAAAAATTGTCGGGGTTTTTGTTTAAAACCATACGTCCAACAACAGTTACCGGAACTAGTTCTTCAGGTATGATTTTGGTTGGATCTAATAGGTCGAAATCGAATTTGTGTTCGTCTGCTTCGGGAATAATCTGTAAGCCTAATTCCCATTCAGGGAAATTACCACATTCAATGGCTTCCCATAAATCTTGTCTATGAAAATCTGGATTATTACCCGATATCTTTTGTGCTTCGTCCCATACAACGGCATGTGTTCCTAATTTTGGTTTCCAGTGAAATTTCACAAAATGCGATTCGTTGGCTGCATTAACCAATCTAAAGCTGTGCACTCCAAAGCCTTCTTGCATGCGGTAGCTGCGAGGAATGGCACGGTCAGACATCAGCCACATAATCATATGCATCGATTCGGGCATTAGTGAAATAAAATCCCAAAAGGTATCATGTGCCGATGCCGCCTGCGGAATTTCATTGTGGGGTTCGGGTTTTACTGCATGTACCAGGTCGGGAAATTTTGCGGCATCTTGTATAAAGAAAACGGGCATATTATTGCCTACCAAATCGTAAATACCTTCGTTGGTATAAAATTTAACGGCAAACCCCCGAACGTCTCTTGCTAAATCGGTAGAACCTCTAAAACCGGCTACTGTAGAAAACCTTGTAAAAACGGGTGTTCGTTGTCCTTTTTGTTGTAGGAAATCTGCTTTGGTAAACTGCGGGATAGGATTGGTTACTTCAAAGAAGCCGTGGGCACCAGATCCTCTTGCATGTACTATACGCTCAGGGATGCGTTCGTGATCAAAATGCGTAATCTTTTCACGCATAATAAAATCTTCTAATAAAGACGGACCTCTGTCGCCGTTTTTCAGCCAGTTGTTGTCGTCGTTAATTTTTACTCCCTGATTGGTTGTAAGGAACTTATTAGTTCCGTCTGATTTGTTTCCCTGCAGATCGTTCTGTTTTTTTTCTTGTCCGTTAGGTGTGTTCATGTCTTCTTTTTTCATTGCAATTTAAGTTTGGTTGGTTGAATGATTAAAAGCCGTTGGCATAAAGCAGTAAACATATACCTCCTAAAATAATTAGTAGGATAGCCATATGGTTGCTGCTTAATTTTTGTTGTTTTTTCATACTAAATTTATAATGCTGTTTTTAAGGCAATGCTTAAAATTTAGTAAACATTGCCTGATTATAGTGGGGTTGACTTACTATTTTTGTAAAGGTTACTTTTTATAATTTACTGTTTGTTGCAGGATACGCCATACTGAAATTATTTTTTGATAATAGGCAAATTAATGCTAATTACTTGTTGGCGGAATGGTGGTATTATTTTCATCTGTATGACCGCCAGTGGATTCTCTGCCATCTTGGTCTGTAGATCCATTGTCTATCATGTCATCGGTACCGTTGCTTTCATATAATGTATCGTTATCATCATATATATCATCGGTTGTTAATGTCTCGGTACCGTCTGCAGGTGGGTAATTTAATTGATCATTTTCTTTTCGCTGATCCTTACATGCAGTAAAAATCAATGCCATAAAACCTATAATCAGTGCTGTACGGCTTTTTAATAGGGTATTTTTCATAATTCATAGTTTGTGAGGCGAACCTCTGGTTAATTAAATTATGGTAACCGTATAAATAATGAAAGAGAAATTGTATGTAGTAATCGGATATTGATTTAAACACAAAATAAATGCCACATTGTAAAATGCAAGCTAATAAGGTAGTTATGTTTTTATTTATCAATTATATATAAAATGACAGGAAACGTTTTGGGGTAAAATGCATCGTTTTGTGAATATAATGGATAATTAATGTTAATTAAAAATAAACTACATACTAATTTGTACAATTTTAACAAGTATTAATTTTTATGATATTGTTAACTTAAATTATATATAAATAATTATTACGTTGTTAAATATATTAAAAGACAATTTAAAATTATCATATTTAATGATTTTTGATAAATAAGTAGTCTTTATTATGGATCTGAATGCATGGTTGGGCACTTACTATAAATGTTAATTTTTTCAAACGTAAACAAACAGCAGCTTTCCAACTTTATTAATAATTACAAAAAAATACTGTTGCTGTAGCTTTTGTTTTTTTATAGGAATATGGTTTGGGTTTTGTACCATATTTAGTGGTAATGATTATATAAGGAAGAGGAATTGTACCTGTCGGATGCCCCTTAAAAATCAATTGCTATGAAAAAGAAAAATATTTCCACTAAAACTAATATCGATCAGATAAAGAAAAACGACAATCAAAAACCTGATAATCAACGTGATCCCGATCAATCAGAACAAGCTTCAAATCTTGATCCTATGGGAACAGAAGTGATGCAGGAAGACGATTATCAGATCCGTAAACATGGCGAATTGCCTGCAGATAATGAATCTGCTTCCAAAAATACCGATAATAAAAGGGAAGAATAGGTTCCCGCAACATACGGTTTACTTTAACCGTACATATAAACCAAAATAAAATGTATGAAACCAGAAAACATATATATAGTTTCTAACCGGCTGCCTGTTACCATTGTGCGCACAAAAGAAGGCTTTCAGGTTACGCCCAGCAATGGCGGATTGGCAACTGCGCTGGGTTCGGTTTTTCAACAACAGAACAGTTGTTGGATTGGCTGGCCGGGAATTATTGTAGATACCAAACAAGAAGAAGAACAAATAACTACATTGCTTAAACCTTTACGATGCATTCCTGTTTTTATGTCGCAACAGGAATTTGATGCTTATTATAACGGATTTTCTAATGCCATTCTGTGGCCGCTGTTCCATTACCATCCCGGGCATTGTATTTTTAACGATGAATATTGGCAGGCATACCGTAAGGTAAACAGCAAGTTTGGCAGTGTGGTACAAGCGACCGTTCCGCAAGATGCTTTTGTTTGGATTCACGATTACCAGTTAATGCTGCTGCCGCTCTATCTTAATCATCATAATCTTTCTTATTTTCACCATATCCATTTTCCTTCGCAAGAAGTGTTCGGAATCATTCCTTGGAGATCCGATTTACTTGAAGCCTTGCTTAAATGCCGTCATATAGTGTTTCAAACCGAAAAAGACCGCGGTAATTTTCAAGATGCTTGTTTTAAGTATGCTTCTAATGTAAATCCCGATCGCTTTAATGCGCATGCAACAGATGGTATAAAGGTATCTGCACACCCAATCAGTATCGATGCTTTCGATTTTTCGCAAACGGTACAAAAAACTTCTGTACAAAAAGCCACTCATGAGATCCAGAATATATTTGCCAATCAGCGCATCATACTTTCGGTAGATCGGCTAGATTATTCCAAGGGAATTTTAGAACGTTTGGAAGCCTTCAAACTGTTGTTACACGATTTTCCACAGTATCGTGAAAAACTGGTACTTTTCATGTTAGTGGTTCCATCAAGATCCGATGTTCCGTCATACGAAGAACATAAAAGAAAGGTAGATGAACTGGTGGGAAACATCAATGCTGAATATGCAAGTCTGGGTTGGCGTCCGGTTCATTACCATTATCAACAGGTTACAAGAGATACGCTGTGTGCCTATTATGCAGCGGCTGATGTATGTCTGGTCACGTCGTTACGCGACGGTCTTAACCTGGTATCAAAAGAATATGTAGCGTGCAGAACTAACAATACAGGGGTACTTGTTTTAAGCGAAATGGCTGGCGCGGCAGAAGAACTTACCTATGCGTTAAAAATTCATCCGTACGATATCAAACAAATGGTGGTGGCGCTGGCGTATGCGTTAGAAATGGAAAAAAATGAAGAACAGGCTCGCATGGCATCACTTAAAAAACGGGTTTTCGGCTATACGGTTTTTGATTGGCTCGATACAATTTTTCAGGAAGTTTTCTGTATGTACGACGGACTTAATTATTCTATTGAACAAAATTTAAGTACTGATTTGTCAGATAAGTTGCTTATTCGTTTTAAAAATGCCGAAAGCAGATACATTCTACTCGATTACGACGGTTGCATAAGAGAGCTTGAACCTTATCCTGAAATGGCTTCGCCAACCACAGCGATAACAAATATGTTGTGTAGCCTTCAGGAACTGCCCAACACACAAGTGGTGTTGGTAAGTGGTCGCAGTAGAAAAGATATGGAACAATGGTTCGGTAACTGTGGCATTATGCTTATTTCAGAACACGGAGCCTGGTGTAAGAAGCCTGCTTCTGAATGGATTGCCATAACCGAAAATACAGTTGATAACCATGTGGAACTAAAAGAAATTATGAAGGAATACAGCCTGTTGCTCCATGGATCTTTTCTAGAAGAAAAAACCTCGGGTATATGTTTGCATTTTAAAATGTGTACGCAACCAAACATGCGAGAAACGGTGTATAAACTGCAAGCAGAAGTAGAAGCCAACATTAAAAAAAACAATCTGCCGTACCGTTACACAAAAACAGACGAACTGCTCGAAATTCATTTTGTTCAATGTAATAAAGGACAGGCGGTAAACAGATTTCTTTCCTTTGATAAAGATGCTTTTATATTGGCTGCTGGTGATGATGATACCGATGAGGACATGTTTGCCGCACTTCCAAAATCGGCTCTTACATTTAAAATCGGTAAAAAAAATACCAAGGCAAAAATAAGGGTGCCCAACGTAGCCAGATTTACTGATTTTCTTAACGAAATGGCTGAACTTACAATGGTAGATAAGTAACAAAGATTTGGTGTGATAAATTTTTAATAGTTATAATAAAGTGGTTACAAATAATAATGACGGTTAAAAAAAGAAAGTATGAGAGCAATATGGAACGGAGCAGTAGGGTTTGGCTTGGTAAACATTCCCATTAAGCTTTATGCGGCTAGCGAATCTGGCACGCTGGATCTGGATATGTTGGATAGTAAAGATTTAAGCAACATCCGCTTTAAAAGAATTAATGAAAATACGGGTAAAGAAGTGGTTTGGGAAGATATTGTCAAAGGTTACAAACTAGATGATAGGTACATTGTATTAGAAGACGAAGATTTTCAGGCTGCAAGCCCCGAAAAATCAAAAATACTGTCTATTTCGCAATTTGTTAAAGAAGCAGATATCGATTCGGCATATTTTGAAACACCTTATTATCTTGAACCTCAAAAAAATGGGGAAGGGGCATATAATCTACTGCTTAAGGCACTTATAAAAACCAAGATGGCAGGTATAGGTTCGTTTGTTCTGCGCGAAAAAGAAATCCTTTGCCTCATCCGTCCATATGCCGATAAGGTTCTTATGGTGAACCGCATGCGTTATCCTGAAGAAATGCGCGATTTTAACGACCTTAAAATACCGGTTAAAGCACCAAAACCCGGCGAACTGAAAATGGCAGAACAACTTATTAAATCGTTGGCGACCGATTTTAACCCTGCCGATTTTAAGGATACCTATAATGCCGATCTGCTTAAAATCATCAAACAGAAAGCCAAAGGTAAAAAGGTAAAGGCTGCCGCTTCTGAAATACCTGAAGGCAAAGCAACCGACCTTATGGCGATGCTTAAAGCCAGCCTTGAAAAGGGTAAAAGAAATGTCGGTTAGGGCGATTTAAAAAATTGTTGTTTAACGCTAAAAGTTTTAAAAATGGCATTAGAAGAATACAACAAAAAACGAAATTTTAAGGATACTTCCGAACCTCAAGGTAGCGAAAAAAACAGCAGTAAAACGCTTCGTTTCGTAATCCAGCGTCATGCCGCATCTCGACTACATTACGATTTCAGGCTTGAAATAGACGGTGTTCTTAAAAGTTGGGCAGTGCCCAAAGGACCGTCACTTAATCCCGCAGACAAGCGTTTGGCTATGATGGTAGAAGACCATCCGTATCAATACCGTACTTTTCAGGGCACGATACCAAAGGGTAATTACGGAGCCGGAGAAGTGGAAATTTGGGATGAAGGTATCTATCAACCATTAGAAAAAACAGCAACTAAAAGCCACAACCTCATTATGCGCGACCAGTTGCATAAAAATTCGTTGAAGTTTGTTCTAAATGGTAAAAAACTTAAAGGCGAGTTTGCCTTGGTAAAGATTAAAAACAGCGCACAAGATAATGCCTGGTTGCTTATAAAGCATAACGATCGCTATGCGGTTACCACTGCATACGATGCCGAAGAACATACTCCCGAAAATTCCAAGGTTACAGCCTTTCTTCAAACTAAAAGTAAAAAAAAAAGCAGTGATAGCCAGAAAATAGTACGTTTTAAAAGTCAAGAAAATTATT
This sequence comes from Paenimyroides ummariense, assembly GCA_040391585.1. Lineage (GTDB taxonomy): Bacteria > Bacteroidota > Bacteroidia > Flavobacteriales > Flavobacteriaceae > Flavobacterium > Flavobacterium ummariense_A. The sequence goes on from JBEBXO010000024.1 coordinate 24,760, forward strand.
GGGAAACGTCAGAAAAACGGTATCAAAAAATAAAGCCTATGCTTTGTAAGATTGCCGAAAAACCATTTAACGATGCCGAGTGGGCATTTGAAATTAAGTGGGACGGCTACCGTGCAATTGCAGATTTGCGGCAAACGGGTACCGTAAAACTGTATTCTAGAAATGGTTTGGATTTTTCGGTTAAATTTAAAAAAATTGCAGATGCGCTGCTTTTGCAGGAACACGAAATGGTGCTCGATGGAGAAATTGTAGCCTATAACGAAAAGGGAAGAGTGGATTTTCAACGCTTGCAGAACGATGCTGAAAATCCAAATGCAACAATTTGTTATCAGGTGTTCGATTTACTTTGGCTTAACGGTCATTGGGTAACCAACCTTACCTACCTGCAACGTAAAGAATTACTTCAGCAGGCATTAATAGAAAACAACCTGATAAAATTCCACGACCATCTGCTCGAAAAAGGGATCGATTTCTTTCATGCAGCAGAACAAATTGGTATTGAAGGCATTGTAGCCAAAAAAAACGATAGTGTTTACAGGGAAAACATACGCAGTTCGGAGTGGCTTAAAATAAAGATAAATAAAACAGATGAAGTTCTTATCTGCGGATTTACAAAACCAAAAGGCAGTCGTAAAAATTTTGGATCGCTTATACTAGGCAAATATTTAAACGATGAAATCGTGTTCTGTGGTCATACTGGAACAGGTTTTAAAGACACCGACCTTGATATGCTATATCAGCGTATGTTGCCTTTAATCTCTAACCATTCGGCGTTCAGTGTGAATCCTAAAACCAACGATAAGCCGTTTTGGGTAAAGCCCGAATTGGTTACAGAAATAAAGTACACCGAACTTACAGCAGACAAACGCTACCGCCATCCTGTTTATTTAAGATTGCGAGAAGACATTAATCCAATCGAGGTTTCTTTTGATTTTACAGATAAAAATATACAAACGATGATGAAGAAAACACCGGCTCCCAAAAAATCGGTTGCAAACGATCTGTTAAAAAAAATCGGTACACAACAGGTTAAACTTACCAACCAAAACAAGATCTATTTTCCCGAAGATAATCTTACCAAAGGCGATGTGGTGGAATATTATCAGCAAATGTCAAAATTTATACTGCCGCATATTAAAAATCGTCCGCAGTCAATTAATCGCTATCCGAATGGTATCAATGGTTTAAGCTTTTTTCAGAAAGATGTTGCCGATGAAACCCCAGACTTTGTAGCTACCGAAAAAGTATTTTCAGAAAGTACAGACAAGTTTATCAATTACCTCATCTGTAACAATAAAGCGTCGCTGGCATACTTAAACAACCTCGGATGCATTGAGCTGAATGTGTGGACAAGCCGCATACAGAAAGTCGACAACCCCGATTATTTAGTACTTGATTTAGATCCTTCCGCAAAAAACACCTTTAACCAAGTCATAGAAACAGCATGGGCAGTGAAAGAAGTGTTAGATAAAGCTGGTATTCAGGGATATCCTAAAACATCGGGCAGTTCGGGTATTCATATATACATTCCCATGGGTACAAAATATTCTTACACACAGGTTAAAAATTTTGGAGAACTGCTTATGCAGCTGGTACTACAAAAGCTGCCAGAACTTACAACCCTGGAACGCAGTCTTAAAAAGCGCGATACTGATAAAATTTATCTTGATTATCTTCAAAATAGACACGCACAAACATTGGCAAGCGTGTACAGCTTACGTCCTAAAAACGGTGCGCCTGTATCTATGCCTTTGGAATGGAACGAACTGCAAAACGGTTTGCTTCCTACTCATTTTAATATACACAATGCCTTACAGCGTGTAAAAGATAAAGGTGATCTTTTTAAACCAGTGCTGGGTAAGGGCATCAACATGCTTAAGGCAATAGAAAAACTTTCGTAAATACATTTCACATCATAAATTTAAAACCAATATATCATGAAAAAAAAGGAAAAAGAAATCATAGAAAATGGTAATAATACAAATACCAGCCCTACAGATATCAAGGGTAAAGATGTTTATCAGGCAAATCAGACCAATTCAGGTGCCGGTGGTTCCCAAATAAAAGAAGGAAGCAACCTGTTGCCTGAAGAGGCGCAAAAAGTACCTAATCAGGCATCAAAGAACGAAGAACAAGAAAATAATAGTAACCAAAAAAACAAGCCATGAAAGCAGCAGTAATTCACGCGCCAGGTAAAATAACCTGCGACAATACAAACGATCCGGAAATTGAAAATACAGATGATGTTATTTTAAAGGTAACGGCAACCGCTATCTGCGGATCCGATCTGCATATTTATTCAGGCGGAATTCCACAGCCGCGTCCTATGATTTTAGGACACGAATTCATGGGCATTGTAGAAGAAGTAGGTAATGGAGTTAAAAATCTTAAAAAAGGCGACCGCGTGGTGGTGCCTTTTCCAATTGCCTGTGGTTCTTGTTTTTTTTGTAACAGTGACCTTCCGGTGCATTGCGAAAACAGCAACCATGAACATTACGGTCCCGAAGGTGGTCTTGTAGATCAAAAAGGGGGAGGTTTGTTTGGTTATACCGATCTTTATGGTGGTTACAGCGGTGGTCAGGCGCAATATGTACGCGTACCGTATGCGGATGTTGGTCCTAGAAAGGTGCCCGAATCACTTACTGATGAGCAGGTACTGTTTTTAACCGATATTTTTCCAACGGGCTATTCGGGTGTAGATTGGGCACAGATAAACGGTGGCGAAACGGTAGCGATTTTCGGTGCTGGTCCCGTAGGCATTATGACAGCAAAAAGTGCTTGGTTGCGCGGTGCCGGCAGGGTACTTATTGTAGATACGTTACAGTATCGTTTAGATAAAGCGGTAGTGGCGGCTGGTTGCGAAACTATTTTGTGGACTACTGCCGCAGAAGTTGTAGAGAAAATAAGACACGAAACCAAGGGTAGGGGTGCCGATGCTTGTATAGACGCAGTAGGTTTTGAGCCCGACCGGAATATCATTGATCGAGCAAAAGCTCTTATGAACTTCGAAAAAGGTTCTGTTAAGGTTCTTGAAGCTTGTATGAGTGCGGTACGCAGGGGCGGTATCGTAAGTGTTCTAGGGGTGTATCCTACCTATTATGACAATTTTCCCGTAGGTCAGTTCTTTGACAAAGGTATCACCCTTCGTGGTGGGCAGGCGGTAGTACATAAGCATATCGACAAACTGCTACAGTATGTTATCGACGGGAAAATAGTATTAAACGATATTATTACCCATCGATTACCTCTCACAGAAGTGGCACACGCTTACGATATCTTTAAAAACAAGAAAGAAGATTGTGTAAAGGTGGTATTAGATCCTTGGGCATAATCGCTTCAATATAACCTCAATAATCTCATAAAATAATAGTTATGCCCGAAGGACCAAGTATCGTAATTGCAAAAGAAGAAATGGCTGTCTTCGCTGGTAAAAAGGTAAGTAGGACTTTCGGTAATTCTAAAATAGACAAAGAACGTATGAAAGGTAAGGTGTTACTTCATGTGAAATCTTGGGGTAAGCACCTGCTTCTTTGTTTTGATGATTTTACCGTGCGTGTACATTTTCTGCTGTTCGGCAGTTACCTGATAAACGCAGAGAAAACAGTTGCCGTGCGTTTGGGATTGATTTTTAACAACGAATACATAAATTTTTATGCGACTTCTGTCAAAATTTTGGAAGGTTCTGCCAATATGCTTTACGACTGGTCTGCCGATGTATTGAGTGATTATTGGGATTCCGGTTCGGCACTTAAAAAACTTTCAGCTAAAAAGAACGAACTGCTGTGCGATGTGTTGTTAGATCAGGATATATTTTCGGGTGTAGGCAACATAATTAAAAACTAAGTACTGTTTAGAACATCGGTGCATCCTTTGTCGGTAGTTGCAAAAGTACCATTAAAAAAACGCAGGGAAATTGTAGCACAGGCAAGAATTTATAGTTTCGATTTTCTAAAATGGAAAAAAGAATTCGTTTTAAAAAAGCACTGGCTGGTACACACAAAAAAACAATGTATGCAGTGTAGCCTGCCTTTAGTTAAAGAATACACCGGCAAAAAAAAGCGCAGAAGCTTTTTTTGCACCAATTGTCAAAAATTATATATATGAGTGGTACTACATTTTATATAGGATGTTCAAGTTTTGCAACACCATCTTGGAAATCGGTTTTTTATCCAGATGATCTTCCGAAAAAAGATTGGTTTGCATACTACAGCAGCCACTTTACAACTTACGAGTATAACGGATCTTTTTACCGCGTACCAACAGTGGCTGCTTTACAGAAATGGTATTATAAAACGCCGCCTGGGTTTCAATTCAGTATTAAAGTTCCAAAAATGATTACCCATACAAAAAAACTGTTGGATTGTGCTGACGAAATATCCCAGTTTTATGCGGTATGTTCTCAAGGTCTGGCAGATAAGCTTGCTTGTGTTTTATGGCAGTTTCCACCAAGTTTCGTATATGGTAACGATCAACTGCACAGGCTTTTGTCGGCATTAGATACAAATTTTAACAATGTAGTGGAGTTCAGACATCAAAGTTGGTGGAATAATGAAGTATTACAAAAACTAAACGAAAAAAATGCGGTATTTTGTAACCCGAGTTATCCAGGGCTTCCTCATGAAGTGATTAAAAACAACAATTGCGGCTATTTTCGTCTGCATGGTGTACCTCGTCTTTTTTATTCGGAATATTCACTGTCAGAAATAGAAGCACTCTATGAACAAATACTTGCCAAAGGCTACCAAAGGGTATTTATCTATTTTAACAATACGGCATCGCCAGCAGCAGTGGTGAATGCTTTGCAATTTGTAGCACTTTTAAACCAGCAGACAGTTTAAAAAAAAATTAGCTCTTTGCATCGTAGGACTGAACGAAATCTATGCGCGTTTTCGAAAAACTTTCAGGAAAACTGGTTCGTATGTATTCTATCATATGTTCTCTTATATAACAACGCAGATCAAAAGCCTGTCCTGCATTTCTACAACTCATAAGGCACCGCAGTTCTAAAGTGCGTTCTTTTAGATCGGTAACCTGTAACACTGCTGTTTGTCCGTCCCATAAAGGGTGACCAGTAAGCAATTCGGTAAGTTTGTCGCGTAAGTTCTGTACAGGTATCGTAAAATCGGTATATATATAAACCGTACCAAGTAACTCTGCCGTGGTGCGTGTCCAATTCTGAAAAGGTTTTTCTATAAAATACTGTATGGGAAGTACCAACCGCCGTTTATCCCATATATTCACTACAACATATGTAAGATTTATTTCTTCTACCTTACCCCATTCACCTTCAACAATTAGAACGTCGTCTAAACGGATGGGTTGCGTAAAGGCAATTTGAAAACCCGCCAACAGGTTTCCTAACGATTTTTGTGCGGCAAATCCTATTATAATTCCGCCAATACCCACACCGGTTAACATTCCAGCTCCAATTTTACGCATATGATCAAAACTTAATAGGATAATGGCGATTGAAAAAACAACGATAATGGCAATCAGCAGTTTTCTTATAAACACGATTTGAGTTTGTATTTTGCGTTCGCGCAGATTATTTTCTTTGTTGATGTCAAAGCGGTGGTACAGGTAATCTTCTAAAACGTTGATCGATTTTATAAAAACAAATGCAAAACAGCCAATTAAGAGTATTTCCGTAATTTTTTCTGTCACTTGCAACGTTCGGGGATTAAAACGTGCCAATGGCAGCAGACTGTTAAAAACAAGTAGCGGAATAAGAATTCCTAACAACCTGTTGAATCGTTTAATGAACGATTGAAACAGCGAGTAAGAGGCTTGGGCAATAACTTCTTTCTTTACAAGCGGTATAAGCATTATTTTTATTACAATACCTAACAATATAGAAAATACAATAATGCTTAAGTTCCAAACCCAGCTGGGAAGCAATTGGGAAATACGGATAAGTTCTTCGTTCATAAATACTGCACTTTTTTGTTCTACAGGCAGTGTTTATTATGTTGTACAGCAACAATGGCTATATCAGATATAAGGGAACAATAAAGTTACAGATTTTAACGCATTAAATGCATTATTTTTTAAATAATTGAAGTAAACACAGTTATATTATTAGTAATGTATTAGTTTAGTGTTAATTCTCCTAAAATTTCTTCGGACATAAAAGGACCGCCTGGATATTTCGCCGTATAATCTAAATTTAGCCAAACTTGTCCGCGTTCGTCTAAATGGTAATGTATCGTTTTTCCTTTCGATTCTTTTACAAATAACACCTCTTTAATTAAATAAATAACGTTTTCTAAATCGGCTTTTGTACCAATTAGCATTTCAGGATACATATGTTCTTTTGTATGAATTAATCGTGGAGTTCCGCCAATGGCTCTGATAGATGCTGCCATTAATATGGAATGATCGTCACAATCACCCGAAAAATGTTGTAAAGACTCTGATGCTGTTGCAATGTACTCGCGGTTTTTAGGATCGTTTACATAGTTCCATTTATCTTGAATTTCTTTAAAAATTGCAAAGCATTGTATTATTTGTCGGTATTCTTTGTATCCTTTTATATCTCTAAAATGTTTTGCAGTTGCACCCACAGCAAAATTTCGAACCTTGGGATTATCGTACTCTATAGCTTTTAAAATTTTAGATTTATTAGGGAATGGCAACAATTTAGATACAATAATATCTTGCGGATTTGGATTGTCGCTCATGGCATAAATCATAGAACGGTAATCTTCGAAAACCGATTTAAAACCGTAACCAGTAAATAACGTGCCAAACAAAAGTATCAGTAAATAAACAATTATTACAAAAAATAAAAAACGTTTTATATAATGTAATATGTAGGTTACAATTGCGGTAATTAGCAAAAACAATAAAATACGGTCTAAATGAGCAGGCCATTCGGGATCTATTAAATTCTGGTGCAGAATAATAAATATGGGAATAAGCGTTAAAACCGTTAAAAGCAAAATTATAATAGTATCCCAAGGCTTAGGCAGGCTAAGCTTATTTAGGGTACGCAATAATTTTACATTTGATATTTTCATTAACTACTTTTAAACAACAACTTCAGAATATTTTAAAGGCTGACTTATTATTTTAAATTTGATTAAATCGGAAATAATTTGATTAAACTGTACTTCGGTTGGTTTTTTCTGCGACCATTTTGTAATTTGTAACCATTGCTGAATATCGGCTAGTTGCTGGTTAAAAACGCTTGCCAAGGTTTTATCGATACTCGGAATTATTTTAAATTCGCTGGTTGTCTGGTTAATAATATCTAACAAATTATCAACCATTGCTTTGTTTTGCAGATAAAACTCTTTGCGGGCAACAATCATAAAACAAGGCCAAGGCGTAGGGCAAACATCAACACGTCTAAAAATTCCTTTGTCAACAATGGGCTGCGTCATAAATCTGTCCCACATAAAATAATCGGCTTTATTGGTTGATAATGCTTCAACTGCGCCATCTAACGTATTTACGATTTCGAATTGTATCGAATCAAAATCCCAATTCTGGTTAGCTGCATTTACATAGGTCATTAATTCAGAACCTGAACCATAACGCGAAATAGCTGCTTTTTTTCCAAATAAATCCTCAACCGTTTTATAACTGCTCTCTGCATTTACATGAATTCCCCATTGTAAAGGTGATTGTACAAATGTTTGCAAAATAACCGATTCGTTTCCGTTGGCAATATCCTTTAAAATACCTTCGGTTAAAATAACGGCTAAATCGGTTTGGTTTGTACGCAGCAATTCGCACATTTTGCCGGTTCCTTCAGGTACATCTGTCCATTCAACATCAATACCCACTTCATTAAACATTCCTTCATCAATAGTTAACTGCCAAGGAAAATTAAAATGTTCTGGCACGCTAACAATTCTAACGGTTTTCATAAACGGTTGCAATTTAAAA
>JBEBXO010000025.1:0-32610 GCA_040391585.1 Paenimyroides ummariense
TAAAAAAACAGTGAGAATTTTAACATTTTTTATTTTGAAAAACCATAGTTATCGGAGGGGATTGTCCTGAAAAAAATATAATTCATTCTTATTATAAATACGTTTTTCAGTATCGCTTTTTGATTGTATTTTTGTAAAAACGATTAAAATGAAATACGCGAGATTAACGAAAGAGCAATTAGAAGAACTTCATGTAGAATTTACTAACTTCTTGGCATCGCAACAGATTGATAAAACAGAATGGGATGAATTAAAAGTTGCTAAACCAGAAGTAGCTGAACAAGAAATTGACATATTTTCGGATTTAGTGTGGGAAGGTGTATTAAAATCGGCGCGATATATAGAACATTTTTCAAAAAATCATATATTTTTGTTTCAGTTTGATGAAACCGATATTGACACCATTGTGCTAAAAACTAGCAATGAAGAGGTCGATTTTCTAACAAAAGAAGGTTTGCAATGGTTGGGCGATCATTTGGTAAATGATCAGGTAGATATTCGCTATGGTTCTAAAGCTTTTAGAGGTGATAGAAACGGTGAACTTTTTGCAATCATTCAGCAGGGTGGTATTTTAAGTCAGGGTGAATTGTACCATCAAATTAAAACAATTCTTAAAAAATAATTCGTTGATACTATGGATGTATTATCAAAAATAACGTTGCTTCGGAAGGAGTTAAACGAACATAATTACAATTATTATGTGTTGGATAAACCGGTGATTTCTGACTTTGAATTTGATCAGAGATTGAAGGAGTTAGAGGCGTTAGAAGCGGAACATCCAGAGTTTTTTGACGATAATTCGCCTACGCAACGAGTAGGTGGAATGGTTACCAAAAATTTTGAAACCGTGGTGCACGAACATCGTATGTATTCGTTGGAAAATTCGTATTCTGAAGAAGATTTAATCGATTGGGAAAAACGCATACAAAAGGTTTTGGGGAATGTGGATGTTGAATATGTTTGTGAACTGAAATATGACGGAGCTTCTATTTCGATTTCTTATGAAAACGGAAAATTGAAAAAAGCGGTTACTCGTGGAGATGGTTTTCAGGGCGATGACGTTACCAATAATATCAAGACAATTAAGTCGGTTCCCTTACAATTAAAAGGAGATTATCCTGAAAAATTTGATATACGCGGAGAAATTATTCTTCCGTTGGCAGGATTTGAAAAAATGAACATGGAATTGATCGATATTGGTGAAACACCGTATTCGAATCCCAGAAATACGGCATCGGGCAGTTTAAAATTGCAAGATAGCTCCGAAGTAGCTAAACGCCCTTTAGAGTGTTTGCTGTACAATATTGTGGGCGCTAACAATTATTTTAAAACCCACGCACAATCATTAGATGCTGCCTGTTCGTACGGTTTTAAAGTGCCAAATCAATCAAAATTGGTGAAAAATTTAACCGAAGTTTTAGATTTTATCAATTATTGGGATACGCACAGGCACGATCTTCCGTATGAAACTGACGGAGTAGTTATTAAAGTCAATGATTTATTTCAACAAGAAGAGTTAGGGTACACCGCCAAAAATCCACGTTGGGCAATTGCCTATAAATTTAAGGCAGAGCAGGCAACAACGGTTTTAGAAAGTATTTCGTATCAAGTAGGCAGAACCGGAGCTATTACTCCAGTGGCTAATTTACAACCAGTGCAGTTGGCAGGAACCATTGTGAAAAGAGCTTCTTTGCACAATGCCGATCAGATTGAAAAACTTGATGTACGCGTAAACGATTTCGTTTTTGTTGAAAAAGGTGGTGAAATTATTCCTAAAATTGTTGGGGTAGATCTATCACAAAGAAAAGTTGACAGCGTACCCACACAATATATAACTACGTGCCCGGAATGTAATACCACTTTGGTTAGAACACCTGGGGAAGCACAACATTATTGTCCCAATTTTTATGAATGTCCGCCGCAGATTGTTGGTCGAATTGAGCATTTTATCGGTCGAAAAGCAATGAATATTGATGGGTTAGGGGCAGAAACAGTTACCTTACTTTATAAAAACGGATTGTTAAAAAATTATGCCGATTTGTATGAATTAAAAAAGGAACAGATTCTTCCGTTAGAGCGCATGGCAGAAAAGTCGGCAGATAATTTAATAAAAGGAATAGAGCAATCTAAACAAATAGCTTTTGAAAGAGTTCTTTTCGCTTTGGGTATTCGCTTTGTAGGTGAAACAGTTGCAAAAAAATTAGCTAAACATTACAAAAATATCGATTCCTTAATGCAGGCAGATTATAATGCGTTGATTAATGTTGATGAAATTGGCGATAAAATAGCATTGAGTATTCGATCTTTTTTTAAAGATGAAGGGAATATAGAAAGCATCAACCGATTGAAATCATATGGATTACAGTTTGAAATCGAAACGAAAGAGGATACTCAAGTTTCGAATAAATTTGAAGGAATGACGATGGTGGTTTCGGGTAAATTTGAAACTTTTTCTCGAGATGAAATCAAACAAAAGATTGAAGATTACGGTGGAAAAAACGGAAGTTCTATTACAGGAAAAACTTCTGTTGTGGTAGCAGGTGCCGATATGGGTCCGGCAAAATTAGAAAAAGCCACAAAATTAGGTATTCCTATTTGGAGTGAAGAAGATTTTGTAAATCAATTAAATGATTAAATATTCTTTAATAAAAGAAGTAATAATTACTTAAACTTTAGAAAATGTTCAAATAATCATTCAATAGTAGTTTTGTGTTGTAATAAAAAAATACAATATGAAATCTATTGAAATGAAATCTGTTTTTAAAGGTGTTATGAGTTTGTTTGCGTATATTGCTTTAATGCTACTATTGTTTTCAAACTTATAAAAGTGTATTGCTACAATGCAAAAGAAGGCTAAATGATTTGTGAAAGCAATCATTAATTAGAATGTAAAAAGATGAAAGTTCGATAAAATCGAACTTTTTTACACATTTATAACTCGGGCAGTGGTTGCTTTGTTTTTAAATTCATCGAAATAAAAATCAATCTGACCAACGCGTACACCGTAGCACCCCACTTGATTTACAATAACTTCTTTTTGTTCGGCATTGAGAACAACCGTTGGTTTTTCAAGAAAAGTATGCGTGTGTCCGCCGATAATTAAGTCGATGTTTTTTGTTTTTGCTGCCAAATCCAAATCGGAAATCATTTGTGATTGTTCGCTGTATTTGTAACCAAGGTGCGAAAGACAAATAATTAAGTCGCACTTTAAATCATCTTTTAAAATACGGGTAACATCTTGTGCAATTTCAATAGGGTTGTTCCATACGGTTTCACCATATTCGCTTTTATTTACCAAACCTTCCAGTTTTACTCCTAAACCAAACACACCAATCTTAATTCCGTCTTTAATAAAAATTTTGTATGGTTTGGTTAAGCCATTCATTAACGTATTTGTAAAATCATAATTAGCATTTATAATGTCAAAATCAGCTTTAGCAATTTGTTCAGCCAAACTGTTTACGCCGTTGTCAAATTCGTGATTACCAATGGTTCCGGCATCATAGTGTAACATATTCATTACTTTAATTTCCAATTCGCCACCGTAATAATTAAAATAAGGGGTTCCCTGGAACATATCACCTGCATCTAAAATCAACGTATGCTTGTTTTCTTTTTTTATTTTGTTAAAAATCGTGGCACGTTTTGCCGCACCGCCCTGATTTGGAAATTTAGCATCGGTTTGTGGAAAAACATCTAAATGACTGTGGGTGTCGTTGGTGTGTAAAATAGTAATACGTTTGGTTTTTGGCGATGAAAAACTGCTTAAACCAAAACCGGTTAATGTTAATGCGGTGGCAGCCGATGTTTGTATGATAAAATCGCGACGTTTCATTATTCAAAAATTATTCGTGGTTTAACAGATGGATTCAAAGTGTCTATTTTAGTGAAATAAGCAATAAACATATTTCGCAGCTTATAATCTAAAGAATAGTTTTCGGTTGCTTTTAAAAGAAAATCCATTTTATCGCCACCTTTAGCTAAATAATCGTTTGTTACCAAGTAATATAATTTATTCTTATCAACTGATTTATTGTTGATTTTTAAATCTTTAATGATCAGATTTTTATCAACAAAAATCTCTATCCCACTCAAAGGATGCGCCACTTTGTTTGCAATAATAAAATTCGCTAAATCGTAAACAGCATCACCTTTTAAACCTAAAACAACCGCATTGTTTTCAAACGGCATAATATCATAAGCAGTTCGGGTTGTAATGTTTCCTTTGGCAATAGTAGCTCTAATTCCACCGTAATTCAACAAACAAAAATCAATATTTTTACCAGTTCGCTGTTCAAAAACAGGAGCAGCAATTTCAAAAATAGCATCGGCATAAAAATTGGTCATTGGGTTTTGCCATTTTCCGTTACTTCTATCTAGATCTTGTGGGTTATATGCTAGAACTTTAGATAAATCGTTGGTAATATGATCGCGGTAAGGTTCTAAAAAAGCACCTATTTCGCCGTTGTTTTCTACATTATTTGCAACTTCAATATAATTGCTATTAATTGTTGTATTGGTGTACTTTTTTGGTGAACAACTCACAACTGAAAGTGCACTAATGATAATTAGGCAAAAATATTGTTTAGGCAAGTTTTTATATTTCATATTTTTTTAATGAAAATGGTTAACTTTGTTACAAACAAAATTACAACGAATAATTTGTATCTTATTAAAATAAGAATCTTTAATTACTAATTTATTATAATGAAATCATTTATAGGTACCGGTGTGGCGTTGATTACACCTTTTAAAAAAGATTTATCGGTTGATGTTGAAGCTTTAAAAAGCATTGTAAAATACAATATTAACGGTGGTGTAGAATATTTGGTTGTTTTGGGAACCACCGCAGAAACGGCTACTTTAACAAAAGAGGAACAAACTTTGGTAAAGCAGACCATTATTGAAGCTAACAATGGTAAATTACCTTTGGTTTTAGGTGTAGGTGGTAACAATACGGCAGAAGTAGTAAACCAGTTAAATGCAGATAATTTAAACGGATTTGATGCTATTTTGTCGGTATCGCCTTATTACAACAAACCAACGCAAGAAGGAATTTACCAGCATTTTAAAATGATTGCCGAAAATTCGCCTTTACCTATAATCGTTTATAATGTTCCGGGTAGAACAGCAAGCAATATGCTACCAAGTACAGTTGTTCGTTTGGCAAACGATTTCAAAAATATTATCGGAATTAAAGAAGCTGCAGGTGATATGGTTCAGGCAATGGAATTAATTCGCAATACACCAAACGATTTTCTAGTGATTTCTGGCGATGATATTATAACTTTGCCAATGGTTTTGGCAGGTGGTGCAGGAGTGATTTCGGTAATTGGAGAAGCTTTTCCAAAAGAATTTTCAGAAATGGTTCGTTTAGGATTAAAGAGAGAGGTTGATGAAGCTTATAAAATTCATTACAAGTTAACCGATGCTATTAATATGATTTTTGAACAAGGAAATCCAGGTGGTGTAAAAGAAGTATTTAAACATTTAGGTTTGTGCGAAAATTATTTAAGATTACCTTTGGTAAACGTAAACGATGATTTGTCAAACCGTTTAGCATCGTTCGTTAAAAAGTTTTAATTATAAAAAAAATAATATGTTATCACAAGATTTACAAACAGCTTTAAACAAGCAGGTAAAAATAGAAGGCGACTCTTCACAAATTTATTTAGCAATGGCATCTTGGGCAGAAAACCAAGGGTTTGAGGGTATTGCAACATTTATGTATGCACAGTCTGACGAAGAACGTATGCACATGCTAAAATTAATTAAATACATCAATCAACGTGGAGGCGAAGCATTAATTCCTAATGTAGATCAGCCAAAATTAGATCATACATCTTTTAAATCGTTATTTAATCAGTTGTTTGAGCATGAAGTTTTTGTATCGCAAAGTATCAACGAACTGGTACATATTTCGTTACAAGAACGCGATTATGCCACACACAATTTCTTGCAATGGTATGTAGCAGAACAGATTGAGGAAGAATCAACTGCACGTACTATTTTAGATAAAATTAATTTAATTGGCGATGACAAAGGAGGTTTATATTTGTTTGATAACGACATTAAAAACTTTCCGCAGCAACAAGCAAATCAAAATATATAAAATTTAACGGTTTATTAGGTTAAATTGTCACAAAAGATGTCTTATTTTAGGGCATCTTTTTATTTAAAAAGATATTGTTCTGTAACAAGATAAATAGTAACTTTGCATTTGCTATTAAATAAATAGCTTTTGTATAAACAACAACAATTTATGAAACACATTTCGTATATTTTTATAACCGCATTGGTGTTTGCGAGCTGCTCGCCACTTCAAAAAGCTTTAAAAGCAGACGATACTGCCTATAAAAATGAAGTAGCCGACCAATTATACGAAAAAGGAAAATACAAACAAGCCATTCGTTTATACGAACAAATTGAAGCAAAAGAAGGTTGGACGCCAAATTTTCAGTCTATGTATTACAAATACAGCAAATCGTATTATAATGCAAGAAAATGGGAAGCTTCTAAACCAATGTTTCAAAAGTTTAACATGATGTATTTTACAAGTCCAAACCGCGAAGAAACCATGTATTTAGAAGCGATGTCGGCTTACGAAATGTCTGAAGTTTTTACGTTGGATCAACATGTAACTTACGAAGGTATTCAAAAGTTCGATGCTTTTTTAACAGCTTATCCAGAATCGCAGTATAAAGAAGACGCAAATACAAAAAAGCGTGAACTTTCAGAAAAAATAGAACGCAAAGCATACGAATCTGCAAGATTATTCAACAAAATTGGAGAATATACAAGAGATTATAATGCGGCAATTGTAGCATTAGATAACTTTTTGTTAGATTATCCGGGAACAGTCTATAAAACCGATGCATTGTTTTATAAGTTCGATTCTGCTTACAAATTGGCTTTAAACAGTGTGTATTCTAAAATGGAAGACCGTTTAAAAAATGCTATAAGTTTGCACGAAGATTTAATTGCCTACGATGCAAATACAAAATATAAAGAAGAAGCAAACAAAATGCTTGATCGATTAAAAAAAGAATTACAACAATTTTCAACAAAATAAGAAAATGGATTTAAAGAAAACCAACGCTGCGGTAAACACTATTACCTACAACAAAGCCGAAATTGAAAAACCAACAGGTAATATTTACGAAGCTATTACAATTATTGCAAAAAGAGCTAACCAAATTAACAGTGAAATTAAAAAAGAACTGATTGATAAGTTAGACGAATTTGCAACTTACAATGATAGTTTAGACGAGGTTTTTGAAAACAAAGAACAAATTGAAGTTTCAAAATACTACGAAAAATTACCTAAACCACATGCTTTAGCAGTAGAAGAATGGTTAAATGGTGATATAACATTTAAAGAATAGATACAATGTCTGTCTTAAGCGGTAAAAAAATTATTCTGGGAATTTCCGGTGGTATTGCCGCTTATAAAACGGCAAGTTTTGTACGATTATTAATAAAAGCAGGTGCGCAGGTTCAGGTAATCATGTCACCTGCTTCTTGTGCTTTTATAACTCCGCTTACATTATCAACTTTATCTAAAAGGCCGGTTTATACACAGTTTGAAAAAGATTTTGGCGAGTGGACCAATCATGTAGAACTAGGTCTGTGGGCCGATTTAATGATAATGGCACCTGCAACGGCAAACACGCTTTCTAAAATGGCAAACGGCTTGTGCGATAATTTATTGCTTGCAACGTATTTGTCTGCTAAATGTCCCGTTTTTTTTGCTCCTGCTATGGATTTGGATATGTTTGCACATCCATCAACCCAAGAAAATATTAGCAAATTAAAGAGCTACGGCAACATGGAAATAGAATCTGCTTACGGCGAACTTGCCTCGGGATTAATCGGTCAGGGTAGAATGGCAGAACCAGAAGATATGTTGCAAACCATTACAGATTTTTTTAGTAATGAATTAACATTGGATCTAAAAGGAAAAAAAGTGGTAATTACTGCCGGTCCTACATACGAACCAATAGATCCTGTACGTTTTATAGGTAATCATTCAACCGGAAAAATGGGGTTCGATATTGCCAACGAAGCAGCAAAACGTGGTGCTGATGTAGTTTTAATTACTGGACCAACTTCGCTAAAAGCAACTAATGATTCTATACAAGTTGTGAAAGTGCTTTCGGCAAAAGAAATGTATCAGGCTTGCCACGAAGTATTTAATTCGGCAAATATTGTAATTGGTGCAGCTGCAGTTGCAGATTATCGACCAAAAGTAATTGCCGATCAAAAAATAAAAAAGAACGATGAAGAATTTACTATTGTTCTTGAGAAAAATCCGGATATATTGGCATCATTAGGTGCAATTAAAACCAAACAATTTTTGGTAGGCTTTGCACTTGAAACCGAAAATGAAATAGAATACGCAAAATCTAAATTAAAAAAGAAAAATTTAGACTTAATTGTTTTAAATTCACTAAACGATAAAGGTGCAGGTTTTGGCAAACCAACAAATAAAGTTACCTTTATAGATAAAGATTTTACTATTTTGCCACAAGAATTAAAATCAAAAGAAGCGGTAGCTAAAGATATTATTGACCAAATTGTAAATAGTTATGTTGAATAAATTTGTATTGTTTTTTGTTTTATTAAGTAGCTTTTCTGGGTTTTCGCAAGAATTGAACGCCAATGTTATGGTAAATTCCGAAAGAATACAACAGTCAAACAAGCAGGTGTTTACTACTTTGCAAAATACCATGCGCGATTTTTTAAACAATACAAAATTTACAAATTTAAACGTAAAACGCAACGAACTGATTGATTGCAACGTTATGTTGGTTGTTACAGATTACGATCCCAATGCCAATACCTTTTCTGGTACGCTTCAAATACAATCGTCCCGACCAATTTATAATTCAAGTTACGGAACATCACTTTTAAATTTCAGTGACAAGAATATCAATTTTAATTATATTGAATTTGAACCGCTGGTTTATTCAGAAAGCTCTATAGGATCTAATTTGGTTGGAATTTTAAGTTTTTATGCCAACATTATAATTGGTTTAGATGCTGATTCGTTTGAATTATACGGAGGAACACCTAATTATCAAAAAGCTACAAACGTAGTTTCTATGATGCAACAAACAGGCGACAAAGGTTGGGTAATGGGTGATCAAAATAACAGATATGCTTTGGTAAACGATTTGTTATCAAATAATTATGCGCCTTATCGCGAAGCTTTGTATCAGTATCATATAAAAGGTTTAGATGTAATGTCTTCTGATCCTAATCAGGGAAAAGCAGGTGTTGCAACAGCCATTAATACTTTGGCAAATATTCATAGTGTAAGACCAAATGCTTTGCCTACACGTATTTTTTTCGATGCAAAATCAGACGAAATTACCAAAGTTTTTGGTGCAGGTCCAACCTACGATACCACAAAATTAATAGAAACACTTACACGCATTAATTCTATTAACGGGGCAAAGTGGAACCGAATGTAATTCAACAAAAATGCTAACACACTTATCAATTACAAATTATGCCTTAATTGCGCATACCGCTATTGATTTTACAAATAACCTAACCATAATTACGGGCGAAACCGGTGCAGGAAAATCTATTTTATTAGATGCACTTGGCTTGGTTTTAGGCAAGCGTGCCGATTTGAGCACCTTGCGAAATCCCGATGAAAAATGTGTAATTGAAGCTCATTTTAATATTACACCCTATCATTTGCACGCTTTGTTTTCAGAATTAGATTTAGATTATGAAAATGATACCATTGTAAGGCGAGAAATTCTTCCGTCGGGTAAATCGCGTGCCTTTGTTAACGATGTTCCTACTACTTTACAAAATTTACAGCAGTTGGGAAATTTCCT
The DNA here is from genome assembly GCA_040391585.1 of Paenimyroides ummariense. GTDB lineage: Bacteria > Bacteroidota > Bacteroidia > Flavobacteriales > Flavobacteriaceae > Flavobacterium > Flavobacterium ummariense_A. The sequence continues at coordinate 9,855 of JBEBXO010000025.1, forward strand.
GATTGATATTCATACACAACATCAAACGCAAGATCTTTTCAGTGAAAAATATCAGTTGAATTTAATTGATGTTTATTCCGGTAATGGAAACTTACTGAAGGAATATCAGGAACAATTACAAAGTTTTAAAAAATATCAGCAGCAATTAAATACATTAAAAGAACAACAATCACAAGCAGCCAAAGAGCAAGATTACAATGCCTTTTTGTTAGATGAATTAACGCAGGCTAATTTAAAAAGTGGCGAGCAGGAAGAATTAGAAAGTCAGTTTGAAGTGTTGGCGAATGTTGAAAAAGTCGGTGGATTTTTAGAACAAAGTTTTGCTGTTTTATCAAATGAAGAATTCGGAATTACTAAACAATTGTACGAAGTTAAATCTCAAATTCAGAAGTTGGCACAAATCAGTATAAAATACGAAAATCTGTATCAACGTTTGGAAAGCAGTTTTATTGAATTGGAAGATGTTACTGATGAATTACAAACCGAATTACAGCAGTTGGTTGCCGATCCGCAACAATTAGAATTGATCAATCAAAAATTACAATCAATTTATCAGTTGCAGAAAAAGCACAATGTTACATCGATTGATGAATTATTAGAAATTCAGAACGATTTATCGCAAAAAGTTGCCGGAGTTGAATCTATTGAAGAAGAAATAATTGTGGTTGAAAAGTTACTGCAAAAAGCTGAAGCAGATTTAGATAATTTGGCTCAAGATTTACATGCTAAAAGAACAGCCGTTTTAAAAGCGTTGAGTTTAGAAATTGAAAACCTGATAAAGCCTTTAGGAATGCCAAATGCGCAGTTTGATATTCAGTTGGTTTATAACGAAACCTTTTTAAGTAACGGAAAAGACGAAGTAAACTGGTTGTTTTCTGGAAATAAAGGAATGCCCTTTGGTTTGTTGAAAAAAACGGCATCGGGCGGAGAACTTTCCAGAATTATGTTAGCTGTAAAATCTATTTTAGCTGCAAAAAGTAATCTGCCAACCATTATTTTTGATGAAATTGATACCGGAGTTTCGGGCGATGTTGCCGATAAAATGGGAACTATTATGCAGGAAATGGGCAATTATATGCAAATTTTTGCCATAACGCATTTACCGCAAGTGGCATCAAAAGGAAACCAGCATTTTAAAGTAACCAAATACGACAACGATCAAATAACAGTTTCTGAAATTAAATTGCTGACAAACGAAGAACGTGTACAAGAAATTGCACAGATGCTTTCGGGTAACATCATTACAGATGCTGCTTTGCAACACGCAAAACAATTACTTAATTAAATATCCTGCAAGGTTTAAAACCTTGTAGGTATCAAAAATTTTACTAAACCTACAAGATCCGTTAAGACCTTGCAGGATCAATCTTAATAATTCCCTTTTAACAAACTTCCGCCAATAGTAGATTTTGCTTCAATTCCTAATTTTTTCATCATTTCGTAAGTCGTACAAACGGCAGCCGATGTTACTGGAATACCGATTTCTTTTTCAATTAAATCAATAGCTTCTAACGAAGGCATTTGCACACAGGCCGAAACTACCAAAACATCAACTCCAGTTAAATCTAATTGTTTGTAAATATCTAGCAAATTCAACGGGTTCTGAGTAGCAACTTCCAGATTATCAGGAATTTCCAAAGCAATACTTTCTTTCACTTTAATGCCTTGGTGTTCAATATAATCAACCACCATATCGGTTAACGGACGCATATAAGGTGTAATAACTGAAATGGTTTTTGCACCTAGAACATTCAGTCCGTTAATTAATGCGCCGGCAGATGTAACGATTGGAGTAGGGAAGTTGTTAGCCACCGTTTCCTGATGCAGATTCACTTCTGATACGCAATGATACCCGCGACCCATGCTCATAATAGCCACCAAACAGGCGTATCCCATAACATCAACCTGAGCATCCGAAAGTTCTAATGCACATTTTAAACTCATGGCGTCCATTGCTTCTAACTCTTCTTTCGTTACTTTTTTCATTCGCATTCTACTTGAATGAAACGTAAAACGTTCAGGTAAAATGGTTTCTCTTGCTCTGAAAATGGCTGGAATTTCGGTTTCCATTGTTACATTGCTCGATGGAACTATTTGTCCGATTCTATATTTGTTCATTTTGTTTTCAATTTAAATATGTCATTCTGATCGAAATGTAATGGAGAGAAGAATCTCTTTTTCATTGATGAGATTCCTCACTTTGTTCTGAATGATTGTTATATCTCTTTTACAGTATTAATTAAAGTTCCAATGTTTTCTACATAGCATTCCATTACATCTCCGTTTTTCATCCATTCCTGTGGATTTCTACCAGCTCCAACACCGGCTGGAGTTCCAGTTGCAATGATATCGCCTGGTTCTAATGTAAATACAGTACTTAAATCTTCAATTAAATCATTGATGTTGAAAAGCATAAATTGAGTATTTGAATTTTGTTTTTCGATTCCGTTCAATTTTAACGATAAATTCAAATTATGCGGATTTTCAATTTCATCTTTGGTAACTAAAAATGGTCCCATTGGTGCAAAAGTATCTTGTCCTTTTGATACAATCCACTGTCCTTCACGTCGACAATCACGAGCCGAAATATCGTTGATAATGGTGTATCCAAAAACGTAATCTAACGCATTTTCTTTTGCAACATATTTCCCTTTTTTACTGATTACGACAGCCAATTCTACTTCCCAATCTAATTGATTGGTTAAGTTTCTGTTTAATAAAACATTTGTATTTGGCCCAGTAACCGTTGTAGTTGGTTTCGAGAAAATAATTGGTTTTTGAGGTAATTTTCCTGTAGTATCTAATGTACGTGCGCTTTCTGCAACATGTTCTGTATAGTTCAAACCAATACCAATAATGTTTTTGCGTGGTTTTTCAATTGGAGCCAAAATTTCAACATCGTTCAATGAATAAGAGATATTTTCGAAATCAACTTCACGAGTGTCATCAATTAAATTATTAATTTCATCGATTACTTCAAATCCCATATCAATTAATTCCAACATATCATTTGGTAATGGGAAATTCGAAATTCCACCAAAATCTTCCATATCAACAACCATATTGTTGTGAATAAATCCTAATCGAGGTTCGCTGTCTTGTGTTTTGTATGTAAGTAGTTTCATTGTTTGTTGTTGACTAAAATTTAATAATTATTCTTTTTTTTAATTAATATTTTGCGTGCCACAAATAAAATGAGGCATGACCAAAAAATAACGTTTGCATATCCGATTATTACAGATAATTGATCTCCTTTTTCTATAAGATTGAATCCAATTATGACAAAGATTAAGGCAATTGCTATTCCGAATAGAGGTTTAAAATTTTTCATTATTTTATTTTTTAAGTTTTGCAACTTGAATTGCAATATAATCTGGTAAATAGTTAGGGGTACAATTTTTCGCGACCATTTCATCTTTAAATAATCCGGTATTTTCGCCCACGGCAATACAACGCTCGCGATATTCAGGTTGGAAAATTCCAATTTGCGCTGTTGTAAAATTCATAGCCCATTGCACTTCGGGAACTTCGTTTTCAATTTTTTTTTCAACAAAAGTAAGTAAGGCTTCACTGTTAGGCGGCGGTGTTTGTCCTACCCATCTTAACCTACCTTGATAATACCAAAAAGTGCGTCTTTGCAGGCTTGAACTACTGTTTTGCCAAGATTCTATAAGTGCTATAGTTTTTTTATCTTTAGTCAGTTGGTTTGCCATTAACCAGTCAATAAGCTGTAATTTTTCGTCTTCTTGGTGGTGTGTTATATCTTGATCTAATTGATTGATTACTTCTTGAGTAAGCAACTTTTTATCCATAATTAAAATTGCCAATTGACGTGCAAGATACGATTTGGTTGACCATAATTCCATAGCCAATTCATGATCTCTTTTAATATCTTTTGCAATGGTACGTAAATCACCCAACTTAGTGTTTTCGGTAGAAATTTGATGAAATATATTTTTTGCTTTTGATGATAGTTTCATAATTGTTAAAACAAGTACTTTTTATTTTAATTTATTAATTGTTGTACTCTCTATTAAAGATTTCATTTGAGTAATGGCAACTTTGTTAAGTTGAATTAGTCTATCGCTTTGGGTTAATCCTTGTTGAATTAATAAAGCATTGATACTTTCTAAATTACTTAATACAACCAATTGCTCTAAAGTAGCGAAATCTCTAATATTTCCTTTTTCGTTTGGGTTGTTTTCTCTCCAATCTTTAGCTGTGATTCCGAACAAAGCTACATTTAGCAAATCGGCTTCATTAGCATATACAAACGAAGCTTGTTGTTTGCTAATTTCTTTTGGAATAAGGTTTTCCTTAATAGCATCTGTATGAATATGATAATTGACTTTTGAAATAGTACGTTGTAAATTCCACTCTAAATTCAAACGGTCGTTTTCGTCCTCTTTTAAACGTTGGAACTCTTTGATTAAATATAATTTGAAACTTGCTGAAACCCACGAAGCAAATTCAAATGCAATGTCTTTGTGGGCAAAAGTACCACCTTTTTTGCCTAGTTTTGACACAATGCCTTTAGCATTGACTGTTTCTACCCACTTGGTTGGAGAAAGTGTAAACGAATTGCTTCCTGCTTGGTATAGTAAGGGGTCGAATTCGACCCCTTTAAAATTAGGGTTGTTCAACTTTTCCCATAAGCCAAGAAATTCAATAGTAGCACGAGAACGCATCCAATTTTTAACCACGTCCTTAGGTTCAGTTGGATTTTTAAATCTTGCAATATCAGTCAAGGAGATAAAATCTTCCTGATTGTCTTGATACAAAACAATTTCAATACCTTGAACTTCTATTTTCTTGTTTTTTGCCATTTCTTAAGGGTTATTCAATTATTTGATGCCCGTTGTTTTCTTCAAAAACTTTTTCCTGATACAAACCTAATTTTTCCATTACAGGTAAATCGTTAAATGAAAACAGACAAGCATCTTCAGTATCAGATAAATTATGATGTTCGTGCCAAGCCCAACTTGGAACACAGAAAATATCGCGTTCTTTCCAATCGAAACGTTTTCCGTTGATGATGGTGTAACCTTTTCCTTTGGCACATTGATACACAAAAGATCCCGTATGCTTATGCGCTTTTCCTTTAAATCCTTTTGGCAATAACTGAATGGAAGCTCCCATAGTTTGCATCACATGTCCTCCCGTAAGCGGATTGCTGTATTGCATGATAATTCCATCGAAAATATTTACATCATTCACTTTTTCGGCTTCTAAAAGTGCCGGGTAAACCATTTTCCATGAATATTTGAACAAAGGCGAATACGGTTTGTCCCATTCTTTATCAGGGGGTATCAATCCTGTGCCACCATAAGTCATTGGGGAATAATTGAGTGGAGCGTTTAGTTCTTGGGTTCCATCTAAAACGGCATAATCGTTAGCTTCTAAGGCATTTACCAACGGAATATCTAATCCATCTTGCCAAATACAGGTTTTTCCTCCGGCTTCTACGCCGTGCTCGTGCCAAGTTGAATTTGGTGTAATCACAAAATCGTTGACTTCTAACATAATTTTGTTACCATCAACAACGGTGTATCCGCCTTCGCCTTCCATAATAAAACGCAAGGCAGAAGCTTTGTGACGATGTGCCGAAGTAAATTCGCCAGGACGGGTAACCTGAATTCCGGTATAAAGCCATCCCACAGCTGCACTTACATCTCTGCGTTTGTCGTTTACTAAATAAACAACTCGTCGACCTGCTTGTTCGGGAGTTACGAGTTCAGAAGATTTTAAAACCAAATGCCTTAAATCTTCATATTTCCATAGCATTGGTATGGAAGTACTTCTAGGTTCCCATGGTTCAATATCGTTGGCTACTGTCCATAAAGCTCCGGCGCCTAATGTTTCTAGCTCTTTATAGTAGGCTTCGAGCTCGGGTGTGTCTTGAACTCGAGCTCGTCCGTAAATGTCGTCTGATTGTTGTTCGTTCATAGTTGGTTGGTTTAGATTTTCTCAACTCCGACAGAGTTTTAAACTCTGTCGAAGTTGTTAGATTGGGTTGAAATTATTATTCTATTATTAAATCGTTTATCTCACTTAAATTCTGATTTTGGGTATGGAAATATACGAAATTTTCAAGATCTCCGTAATATTCAATTATCTCTTTTCGCTTGATTTTGGTTGGTTTATCTGAAAGAATTGTTTCGTAAGAACTCCATGGATAATTGTTTATGTTATCTATAAAACCGTGAAATATTGGATTGTTGTGAATATAAAAAATAAGGTTTTGAAAATATTTTTGCGATGATACCAATTTCCTTTCAAAAGGTCTTTCAAACAAACTCCCTGTTCTATTAAACTTTTTATTTATCGCTTGAGTATAAGCGTTGAATAAATATCCAAACTGATTTGACGGATTAAATATCTTTGGTTTTTCAATTGTTGAATATTCTAATTTTTCCCAATTTATTTCTTCATCTGTTTTAATATATACCAATATGTGAAAATGATTTTTAAGTAAACACCAAGCAAAAGTTTCGGCTATCGGAGAAATGTATTTATCGTATAACCTTAAAAAATGATAGTAACTTTCAGTATCGAAAAATACATCAATACCGTTATTACCACGATTGTAAATGTGGTAATATTTTCCTTTTTCAAGAGGTATTGGTTTGTATGATTTCATCTTCTTTTCTACGAGTTTTAACTCCGACAGAGTTCCAAACTCTGTCGGAGTTGAAGTAAACTAATCGTTTTTATCAACAAATGTAATTTTCTTAGTCGGAGCTATATTCACTCTTAAATCAAAAATATCAAAGCGGTTGTAATGCCCCAAAATATCGTGCATTTGCTTTGGTTGGATACATTTTGAAAGATCTATATCGGCATAAATAATTCCTTCTTCATCAATTAAAGGCTGACCGATTACTGCGCCGTTTGGTCCGATAAATCCTGAAAAAGCACTACTTTTTCTGTCTAGCAGTTCATCAACATTCGGAACATCGGCACGTAAAGTGTCTTTAATTTCCTGTGAAATTGTTGAACACGAAACAATGGTAAACAATTTGCCTTCAAACGAATGTGCTGCCGCTCGAATTTTAATTGCTTCAGCCATATCATAATCGGGTGGAGCAACAGGCAAAGAAATATAATTGGCAATGTGGATTAATTCGCCTTGAGAAAGCAAAGTAAATCGAGCCAATGTATTAGTATTCTCGCCACAAGCTAATGTGCCAACAGGACCAACTTCGGTATTATAAACTTTTAACGAAGAACCATCGCCCGATGTCCATGTTAGTTTTTCTGCCCATGTTGGAACCAATTTTCTATGTTTACCAATTACATTTCCGTGGTTGTCAATAATTAAATTTGTGTTGTAAATTTCGCCAAAGCTATCGCCGCGTTCGTTGATTCCGATAACAATATTCATATCGAAATCTTTTGCTGCTTTGTATAGTTTTTGCATAGACGCATCGTTAACAGCAACCGAATTTTTATATAGTTCTTCGTACCATTTACTGCCTTGAACCGGTGTCATAATCCAGTTCCAGTAAGGATATCCGGCAATAAAAACCTCGGGAAAAGCAATTAATTTTGCTCCGTTTTCGTGTGCATCTTTTATGAAGGATATCGCTTTATCTATTGTTTTTTCTACGTTAAGAAAAACAGGTGAGGTTTGAACCGTTGCTGCTTTAAATTTTTTGAATTCCATAGTTAGTTTTAATTACGAATTAATAATTATGAATTACAAATTACTATTTGTTAGCATTTTCTTTATAAGAACAATTTGTCCTAAATGATAATAACTGTGTTCGATCATTGCTTCGATGTTTCTTTTGAAAGTTCCATATTTTTCATCGACAAAAACCGAATTTAATTTTTCATCGCTCATTACTTCTACTTTTCGAGCAAATTCTTCAGCATCATTCCAAAATCTATTTAAAAACAAATTCCATTGCTCTTGAGATGCTATGGGAGGAAAATTGAAACTGAACTGATCTTTTATATCTAATGATCCACCATTAAAAACATTCTGAATGCCTGAAATATAATAATGTATATGCTGCGCTAAATCTGCAATGGTGTTTAATGAATCTACTTTTTTGATCGCAATTTGCCAATCTAAATTAACTAACTGATCTTTAAAATTAGTATTAGCAATCCAGGTTCCATTAAGGATTACTTCACGAAATCGATTAGCTATTTGGAGAGATTGATTCATGATTTACAATTGATATTTCTCAATTTTAGCTTTAACTTCGTCATTAAAAGCTTCGGCTTTAATCGTTTTTCTGTCTTCGGCAATTGCAACGTTTACTAATGTAACTTCGCCTTCTAAAACCGTTTTATCTTGCTGATTAACAAAATGAAACCCGCAAACTACCGATGAACTTTTTAATTCTTTTACCCATAATTTTTTGGTTAGAATTTCGCCAATTCTAGCCGCATTTTTAAACTGAACCTTTAAATCAACAGTTGGAATTCCATTGGTTTCGTGAATTTTAGAAAAAGGTCGGTCTAAAGCTTCGTCAAACCAATCTTCAACCAAATCATTCAGCATTTCAAAAAAACGTGGATAAAAAACAATTCCGGCAAAATCGGTATGTCTAAAACGTATTTGTTCTTCTTTTATAAAATAACTCATTGTATATGTCTTGATTCTTAAATCTTAATACTACTTCAACTTAAAACGCTGAATTTTACCTGTTTCGGTTTTTGGCAATTTGTCAAGAAAATTAATTACCCGCGGATATTTATACGGAGCGGCATTTTCTTTAAACCAGTTTTGAATGTTTTTAGCCAATTCTGTTGATGCATTTGCCTGATTTTTTAAAACGATATTGGCACAAACCAACATGCCGCGTTCCTCGTCGGGCAAACCAACAACGGCACATTCTAAAATTTCGTCGTGCGTAAGCAACACACTTTCAACCTCAATTGCGGCAATGTTGTAACCCGATGAAATAATCATGTCGTCGCCACGCGCCACAAACCAAAAATAACCGTCTTGATCCTGCTTAAAAATATCGCCGGTAATATTCCAACCGTTTTCAACATATTCCTGTTGCTTTTCAGGTCGGTTTAAATATTTACAGCCTGTAATTCCGCGAACAGCCAATCTGCCTGGAGTATCATGCGGAACATCGTTTCCGTTTTTGTCGATGATTTTTGCTTCGTAACCAGTAATTGCAATTCCGGTTGATCCCGGTTTCATATTTTCTTGGTTCGATGATATAAAAATATGAAGCATTTCGGTAGCTCCAATTCCATCAATAATTTTTAAACCGGTTGCGTTGTACCAGTCTTCCCAAATTTTAAAAGGAAGCGTTTCACCTGCCGAAATACATCTTCGCAGACTTGATAAATTGTAATCTTTAGATTTCTCAGTAAGAATACGCCAAGCAGTTGGAGCCGTAAAGCAGATCGTAATCTTTTCGTTTTGAATAACTTCTAAAAGTACATCCGGACTTGGTTTTTCGATCAAAAAAGAACTTGCTCCAAAATACATCGGAAACAAAACCAAACCTCCCAAACCAAAAGTAAAACCAATGGGTGGACTGCCTGTGAAAATATCATTTTCGGTAGGTTGTAACGAATAATTAGGAAAAGCTTCACAAATATTCAGAATATCTTTATGGTAATGAGCCGTCATTTTAGGATTTCCGGTTGTACCCGATGTAAAACCAATTATGGCAATATCTTCTGATTTGGTAGAAAAATTTTCGAATGTTTTCGGTTTCGATTGCATTAATTCATCAATAGAACCATTTCTGTAAAAAGAAAGCGATTTTAAAAAGTCCGATTTTACCATATTCATTTCATCTGCCAACGAACTGTCGCAAATTACATGAGAAATTTCTGCACAATCAATTAAGGTTGTAAGTTCTTTTGATCGTAACAAAGGCATAGTGGCTACGACAATTCCACCTGCTTTCAGCACCGCGTACCAACACGCAACCATCATTGGATTATTGCATGAACGCAGTAACACTCGATTTCCTGATTGCAAACCTAAATCATCAATTAAAACATGCGCAATCTGATTGGCTTTTTCGTATAAATCCTGATACGTCCAAACCTCATCAAATGTTCGAATACAAACGCGATCGCCTTTGTCGTTACTGATATGATCGTCTAAAAGCCTTTGAACACAATTCAGATTTTCAGGTCGTTGAAATTGTGGTAAATCTAAGAAAGCATATTCGGGTTGTAACTCCAAACTCGGTAAGCTGTTTTGTGCGAAATTGTCTTTCATATTTTTATTATTTCTTAACTGCGAAAGAGTTCAAAACTCTGTCGCAGTTTTAAAAGGTTTATTTCTTATTACTTTTTGGTTTCAAGGCTTTCTTCATACGCTCGGTTTGTTTTCTTTCGGAAATTGTTGAACTGTATAAATTTTCAATTCCCTTTTGATATTGATTAGGAATATCAGTAACATTTATTTGCTCATAAGCCTGTGCTTTTCTAACAAAATAAGGATCGAGCAAAAGCGGTTTTCCAAGAGCAACCAAATCGGCTTTTCCGCTTAAAATAATGGTATTGATTTGGTCGATATCTGTAATAGTTCCTGTTGTAATCGTTGGAATATCTGCTGAATTTCTAACCATATCAGAAAACGGAACCTGCCACATTCTGCCCATTTGAGTTTTTTGATTTTCAACCGTATTTCCTGTTGAAACATTGATGATATCAGCTCCTGCTTTTTTAAATTCCGAAACTATAAAAAGAACATCTTCTTGTGAAATTCCATTTTCAGCCCAATCAGTTGCCGAAATTCGGACAGATATTGGTTTATGTTTTGGAAAATTTTCTCGAATCGCATTAAAAACCTGTAACGGAAAACGTAAACGGTTTTCAACAGATCCTCCAAAATCATCGGTTCTATTATTAGTTAAAGGCGACAGAAAAGAAGCTAACAAAAATCCGTGATGAGCCTGTAATTCAATCAGATCAAAACCTGCTTGTTCAGCATTTTGGGTCGCAGATATAAATTGGTTTACGATTTCGTACATATTTTCAATGGTCATTTCTTTTGGAATTTTTGCTTTTTCAGTAAAAGGAATGGCCGATGCTGAAAGTAATTCCCAAGCATTGTCAATCGATTCGTTACTGCCTTCCCAAGGTTTTTTAACAGCACCCTTTCTGCCTGAATGACCTAATTGAATTCCGATTTTTGTCGATGTATTTTTATGAACAAAATCGGTAATTTTTTTCCATTCCGTAATCTGTTCATCATTATAAATACCGGCACAACCTTCTGTAATTCTTCCAGTTTCGGAAACGGCCGTCATTTCGGTTATAATCAATCCAACGCCACCAATTGCTCTTGAGGAATAATGTTGAAAATGCCAATTGTTAACCAAACCGTTTTCGGCCGAATATTGCCCCATAGAACTCATAACAATTCTGTTAGAAAGTTCTAAAGCGCGCAATTTAAAGGTTGAAAAAGCGGCAGCATTTGTGTTGTTATTATGTTTTTGATTAAACTCCTGAAGAACTTTATCGGTGTACGATTGATCTCTTAAGCGTAAGTTTTCGTAGGTGACTTTTTTAGATCGCGTCATACAGCCGAATGAAAACTGATAGAACGGATATTTTTCATATCGATTCATATTTTCAAACCATTCCAACGAAACCGATGCTGCATATTGAATCATTTCTACAGGATTTCTACGGGATTTCTCGTATTGTTGAAACGTATTTTGAACATTATCTGGATTTGCCATCAAGGCATCAAACAAACCAATTGCACAATCCATTGCCAATTTTGTTCCCGAGCCAATTGAAAAATGTGCAGTTGCTTTGGCATCGCCTAATAAAACGATGTTGTTGTGGTGCCAGTTTTTGTTGGTTACGTGCGGAAATTGTCGCCAATGCGATTTATTGGTAATGAGCGAATGACCGTCTAATTCGTCTTTAAAAATTTCAGTTAATTTGGCTACGGTATCAGCCTCGTTTTCGACTTCAAAACCACTATTTTTCCAAGTTTCGTCGGTACATTCAAAAATCCAGGTGCTCATTCCTTCTTCGTACTGATAGGTGTGTGCAACCATCAATCCATAAGGTGTATTTCTAAAAAAATAGGTAAAAGCATCTAACGGTTTGGTAGATCCCATCCATACAAATCGGTTTGATTTTAACTGAATATTCGTCCCAAATTCGTTTTGGAACTGAGTGCGGATTGTACTTCCAATACCATCTGCAGCTACAATAATGTCAGAATCTTTGAACTGAGAAAGATCATCAATATTTTGTTCAAAATGTAAATTTACACCTTCTTCTTGGCAACGTTGATGAAGTAATTGCAACAACGTTTTTCGGGAACAACCACAAAATCCGTTTCCTGCAATGCTCACTTGTTCACCGTCACGAGCTACAATAATATCGTCCCAATAGGCAAATTTACTCCGAATAAGTTCATACGATTGCATATCTCGTTTTAAAAATTCACCTAAAGTTTCGTCTGAAAAAACCACTCCAAAACCAAAACTATCATTGGGTTTGTTTCGTTCGTAAACGTTTATTTCCCAATCGGGTCTAGCTTTTTTTGTTAATATTGAAAAGTAGAGTCCGCCCGGACCGCCACCAATAACTGTTATTTTCAGCCCCCTAACCCCCGAAGGGGGAATAGTTGTTTTCATATTAAATTTTTCTTTTAATTGAGAAAATTTCTCCCATTTTACTATAATTCGACCCTGCCAAACGGGCAACAGGTTTATATTTTTCTAAATTGATCCGGTAATTTTCCATAAGAATTTCATCAGCAACGTGCATCATCAAAACTTTTCCAATTACTATACAGGCACCTCCGTTTGTATGATCTTCTAAAAAATAATGATGCACCATTTCGCATTCAAAATGAGCTTTGGCTTCGGCAACTCGCATTGGTTTTATCAAATCAGAAGAAATAGGAGTGAGGTTTGCTAATTGAAATTCATCAATTTGGCTATCAACCATTTCTGAAGTTGTATTCACTTGTTCTACTAAATCTTCGGTAACTAAATTCACAACAAATTGCTTGTTGTTCAATACGTTATTGAGGGTGTCTTTATTTTTATTTCCGGTACGAACAGTAGAAAACATCACGTGTGGCGGATCTTCGCCTACCACATTAAAAAAAGAAAAAGGAGCCAGGTTGTTCACACCGTTTTCATCAACAGTAGAAATCCACCCGATGGGGCGTGGAATAACCAAACCTGTAAGGAGTTTGTATAAAATAGCAGATGACGTATCTTTTACAGAAATTTGCATAAAAAAATGTAGTTTACACAAATAACGTAAAAAATATTCAGAATGCTAATTTTTTTTAGATTTTAATACGTTATTTTACGATATATATATGTTGATTTCGTTGGGAAATATTAAAAAATCCTAAAGCAAAACGATCTTTGTTATTTGTATTTACCATATTGCCTTTAATAGTTCCCGATGGGCTTGCAAAAGGATTGCCGCTTTCACCAGAAATAGAAAGTAGTTTTGAAAGATAATTGTAATATTCTTTACTTATAGAAGTAATATAATGCGTAAGCTGATCGCCTTGCTTTAAATCTTCTTTATCGTAAAAATATAAATCGCTCATAAGGTTTCCGTTTGTAAATTGGTCATTTGTTACGCTAAAAGAGGTGTCAACAGGCGAAATCATCTGTACCAGATAATAATTTTCTTGGTCTGCGTTATCTTGAAAATTAAAATTTATTTCGTACGAATCGCCCATAAAACCGCCATCGTTTTTTTGATCTACATTTATAATTGTTGGAGATGATAGCAGAGTAGAAGCTCCTTTATAAGTTTCGTTATTGTACATTACTGTTAGTTCGTAAGTAGATCCAACTGCAGGAAGAAAGTTTTCGTTTGTAAAATTTCCTTTTCCGTTATTAGAAAAATTATATACCACATTGGTTGTTAAATCTTCTACAGAAACAGTAGCATTGTTTACCGTTGGGAAAATATCTGAATAAAAATCGGTTGTGGTAGAAAGATGTATTCTATTAAATTGGGGTTCGCCTACAAAAATATTACCTTCAATAACCAAACGTGGACTGTTTTTTTCAAAATCAAGCGTAATTTCTTCTTCACAGCTAACAAAAAACAAACTGCAAATACTAATACATATATAAAGGAACTTTTTCATATTAAAATTTAAAATTGTAGGTTACACTTGGAACAATTCCAAAAATAGATAACTTGGTAGTTTCGGTTAAATTGTTAGATCCTTCTACTGTTTTAAAACTAATAGAAGCCGCATTTTTACGGTTATACACATTATATATGCCAAAAACCCATTCGCTTTGCCATTTTCTGTTTTCGTTTTTCGTGGGCGAATATGTTGCCGATAGATCTAAATGATGAAAAGCCGGCATGCTGTAATTGTTGCGTTTGTTGTAATTAGGCACTTGTAAGCCTAAAAATTCGTATTTACCATCGGGATAGGTAACCGGGCGACCAGATTGCAAAACAAAAGCTGCGTTAAAATTCCATTTTTTGCTGAATTCATAATTGGCAACAATAGATAAATCGTGCAAACGATCGTGTGGTGTGCGGTACCATTCACCATTATTAATACCACTTTCTTCTGTGGTTTTTCCTACTGTTTGCTGCATACTACGCGCTATGGTATAAGCAATCCAACCAGTTAATTTACCAGTGTTTTTTCTAAACAGAAATTCCAAACCATAAGCTACTGTTTTTCCGTTTAAAAGTACTTGTTCTATAGCGCGGTTTCCAATTAAATCGGCTCCGTCTATATAATCCAATCGGTTTTTACCTAGTTTCATATACGATTCAATTTCTAACGAATAGGCATTATCTTTTAAGTTTTGAAAATAACCTACGGCATACTGATCTACCAGTTGCGGTTTAACATACGGACCGCTTGGTTCCCAAATATCTAACGGAGTTGCCGATGTTGTGTTTGAAATTAAATGAACATACTGCGACATGCGGTTATAGCTTATTTTTACAGATTGATTTTCTGCTAATTGTACCGAAACAGCTAATCTCGGTTCAAAATTATCAAACTTGCTAATGGTTTTGTTTTTGCCGTAATAATGTGTTGTAATAGGTACTGCTTTTTCGTACGTATCGGTTTGCTGATTATAAACCACCGGATTGTTGTTTTGATACACATTAATTGTTTCTTCGCCCAAACGTTGAAACATACTGTAACGTAAACCATAATTAACAGTTAAAAACGACCCAATTTCTTGTTCGGCTTCTAAAAACAAAGCATTTTCCCATGCGTATTTATGCGGAATTTGGTAACGGTTGATATCAGAATCGGGTTTGCTTGGTTCTATAAGTCCCGGATTAAAATCATAATATAAACTGCTTATACCATATTTTAACGACAATTTGTTGTTGATGTTGTGGTTGATTTTATAATTGAAATCGTAATTTTTAATTCCCGAATCCCAATTAAAACCGACAAAATTTAATGTTAAACCATAATAGTAGTCAGAATATCGTACCGAAGCTTCGCTGTTTATTTTAGGAGAATAAATACTGTTCCAAACCAAATTTCCTACGGTATTTCCAAATTTGTTATTAAAGGTATCGTTAAATTTAAAAATATCCCTACCAAAATATCCCGTGAAATACAGTTGGTTTTTATCGTTCAACAAATAGCTCCATTTGGTATTTAAATCATAAAAATATGCGGCACTTTCAATATCGGTAAGTTTCAGGAAAAGGTGTGCATACGAAGCTCTTCCGGCTAATAAAAAAGAAAGTTTATCTTTAATAACCGGACCTTTTGCCATTAATCTGCTTGATAATAAACCTATACCACCTATTGTTTTAAATTGTTGGAAATTACCGTTTTTTTGGTTGATTTCTAGAACCGATGAAGCCCTACCACCATATCTTGCGGGAATACCACCTTTGTATAATTTTATATTGCTAACGGCATCGTTATTAAAAATCGAAAAAAATCCGTATAAATGGGAAGATCCGTAAACCGAAGCTTGGTCTAACAACAATAAATTTTGATCGGATCCGCCACCGCGAACATTAAAACCCGATGTACCTTCACCCGAATTTACTACGCCTGGCAACAGTAAAATAGTTTTTAAAACATCGGTTTCACCTAAAATAACGGGCGCTTTTTTAATTTCTTCTGCCGTAAGCTTATTTACACTCATTTCGGGCTTGCGAATGTTGATTTTATTAATAGAAGCGTCTATTATAACAGCTTCTAACTCTTCGTCTTCGGGTTCTTGAATCTGTTGGTTTTTTTCATCTTCTTGAGCCGAAACACAGATAAAAGCGAATAGAAACAAAATGCTTAAAAGTTTTTTTTGCATTAGTGCCAGTGATTTTTTAATTGATACCTTATGATATATTATAGTTTTTTGTAAAGAAACTGATTATTTATCGAACATTAATTCTTTTGATTTCTTTTTGTCAATTTTTTCTTTTTTTAAATCGAACATAGTTCCAAACATTCTATCCCAAAACGTATTACTAACACCAAAACCAAGATTATCATTTCTGTAATGATGTAAATGGTGATTTCTCCAAAGAGGTTGTAAAAATTTAAAAGGAGGTGCTATTGCATGTATTAAATAATGCATTGATGCATAGGATAACCACCCTAAAATAAAACCTGGGTAAAATGCAAAAACTTTTTCTTTTAATAATATATATTGAACTAGGAATAATACACCAGCGATAATTAAACTTGGAACAGGTGGCATAAATAATCTTGTTTTATCAGTTGGATAATGATGATGATTCCCATGCATAATGTAAGCAAATTTTTGCAGACTTTTCTTTTCACTGATTAAATGAAAAATATACCTGTGTGCAAAATACTCAAACAATGTCCAGAAGAATAAAGCAAAAACAGAAATGCCAAACATTTTACCCAACGGAATATTGTAATTAGAATATCCATAATAAAAACAGTAAACAAATATTGGTAAATGTATTCCCCAACTTAATGCAGGATGACCTTTTGTTAACATTTCTAAAAACGGATTTTTAAATAATCTAGCTTGACCTGAATTTTCAATTTTTTTTATTTTCATAATTATAAAGAATTATTTTAAGATAAAAAGTTCAAAGCAAAATTACAGTTCATAAGGTTAATAATGCCCCACTTTACAAACATAGAACAACATATTGTTAAAAATTAAATATGTTGATTTGTAATGGTTTGGATGTTCTGTTTTATAATTACGGACGTGTGTTTTTGTATTCGGTAGGTGTTGTAGATGTTATTTTTTTAAATGCAGTGTTAAATGCAGTTTTAGAATTAAAGCCGGAGTCATAACCAATTGCTATCATATTTAAATGATTATATTTAGGGTTTAAAAGTAATTCTTGCGCCTTTTTAACTCGATATTTATTAATAAAATTAAAGAAATTCTCATCAAATCCATTATTAAGTACATAAGAAAGTTGGTGACCTGTTATATGTAATTTGTCTGCAACTTTACAAGATTCAGATCTCTATCAAGATAAGGTTCTTCCTCATCCATCAGTTTTATAAGTTTATTTTTCATATCATTAAGTTCAATTTCATTCATTAATTGTTTTTGAACTATTTCCTTAGGTTCATTGTCCTGCGAAACAATTTCTAATACACTTAAACCTCTTGGATAAATCTCTTTTTGTTTTATGGAATAATATCCAACCAAGTAAACCGTTAATAGTAGGTATAGGTTTATGTAAACATTCAAGTTTTCTGCAATAAAGAAAAAATTATATCCTGTAATAAGGATAGCTGTAGAAATAAAAGAATAAATAATGTACTTAATCCATTTTAAATCTATTGATTCCGTTTCAGATGAAAAAAGCTCTATATCTTTCTTGTGCTTCTGAATTCTCGTATAGGCTGATACAATATAAAATAAGGCGTGACCTATAGAAAACAAAATGTTTATGAAGTTAAAAGTACTTTCATTAAAGAAGGATTTATTTAAATGAACAATTAAAAATACAAAAGGAGTAATTAAATATTTCAGGTCTTTGAGATTATATTTGAAATAAGGATTTGTGTAAAACCGAACGCTTAAATAAAAAATAACGGGTACAAAAAACTGTATTGTTCTTAAAAATGATACAAAAACCGTATTCGATAAAAATTGAACAGGAATTACCATTTCATCTAACCAAAAGGAAGACCAAAGAAAAAGAAATATTCCAAAATACACATTAGCTTTTTTATTTACAGATGTAGTATTTACTAGATGTAAAAATGATAATAATAATAAACTTCCAGCTATAAATGAAGTAATAATAAAATACAAATCCATATTGTTTTAGTTCTATTGTAATAGTGTGAGGTTATTTATAAAAATAGTGATAATTTTTAGCTACTTTATTAGTTGTAACCACCAAGGTTGCACAAATTCTTCAGCCAAATGAGCCCAAGTAAAATTTTGATAGTTTTTTTTGTTCATCCAGACAAATTCTGCAATTTCACAATCTATTTTTGGTTGATAATCTTCTTTTAGCTGCACAATAAAAATAGATCCGTGAACGGTTGTTTCCACTTCGTTGACTGCTAATGTGGTATGCTCACCTAAATAAGTTAACTGATCTATAGATAGTTTTAAGCCAATTTCTTCTTTAATTTCACGAATAACTGTTTCTATTTCTGTTTCATTTGTATCGATTTTTCCTCCGGTTAATTGAAAATAGTCCGATTCTTTTTTTCGAACCAGTAACAGTTCGTTATTTGTATTTAGAATTGCTGCCGATGCAATATAAATGTGTTTCATTCCATAAAAATAAGTATAAATATTAGTATTGAAAATTTTATTGTTGAGGTATTGTTATACGAAATATGCTCATGTTTTTGAACTTTAAATTTTATTAAGATTATTTTTTCGTTAATCTTTTTTAATTATTTATAATTTCATACTTTTAATTAACTAATCAATATAATTGTTAATATATGAAAAATAGATACATTTTATCTGTAATGTTAGCTAGTTTAATAAGCTTATGCGCAAATGCACAGCAAGATCGTTTCCAAATTTTAGCTTCAGATGACGACGGACTTACCTTTACTTTAGTTAAAGATTATTTAATTGGCGATCAAGGAGAACTAAATACGGGGGGGAATAAAGGTTAATCAAATTTATAATAATCCAGGTGCTACCGAATGGGTAACTAAAACAGTTACATTGCCCGTAGGTACTAATAAAGTCCTTTTTAAAGCAGTAAAACCTGTGCCGACTGCAACCGGAAATATGGCATATTTAGACAATGTGAACATTGAAACTTGTACAACGCCTGTTCCACAAGGTGCGTCAACACAATATGATGTTAGTTATACAACAGTTGCCGATTTAGTTGTTACTGGTACAAATTTAACGTGGTACAGTGATGCGGGTTTAACAATAGAAATTCCATCTACAACCCCGTTGGTAATTGGAAATACTTACTATGTAACATCTACCGATAACGGATGTGAAGGTGCGGCTTTAGCTGTGTTATTCGATCCAAAGGCAGGCGTTAATGAATTAATGCTTTCACAAATTAGTATTTATCCTAACCCGGTATCAACTACGCTAACAGTTGGTGGTGTGGATAAGGTAGATGCTGTTCGTGTATTTGATGCTGCCGGAAAAATGGTTTTAAATACCAAACAAACACAATTTTCTATAGCACACTTAAAGGCAGGTGTATATGTGGTTGAAATTAAGGTTGATACTGCAATAAAAAGAGAAAAAATTATTGTTAAATAGCAGTTTTTAAAAATAATAAAACCTCGAGAAATTTCTCGAGGTTTTAAATTTAATATTAGAAATACAATTATGCTAATTGAGCAACGATTGCATTTAATGTTTCAGATGGACGCATTGCAGCAGAAGTCGCAGCGAAATCTGGTTGGTAGTACCCTTTAATTTCTTGAACTTTACCTTGCGATGCAATTAATTCTTCGTTGATCTTCGCTTCGTTAGCTGTCATTGCTTCAGCGATAGGAGCAAAGGTAGCAGCCAATTCAGCATCTTTAGTTTGAGTAGCTAAAGCTTGAGCCCAATACATTGCTAAATAGAAGTGAGATCCACGGTTATCGATCGTTCCTAATTTACGACCTGGAGATTTGTCCGTGTCTAAGAATTTATCATTCGCTTCATCTAAAGCATCAGCTAAAACTTGTGCTTTAGCGTTACCTTGTGTTTGCGCTACGTGCTCTAAAGAGGCTTGTAATGCTAAGAATTCACCTAATGAATCCCAACGTAAATAGCCTTCTTCTTTGAATTGTTCGATGTGTTTCGGAGCAGATCCACCCGCACCAGTTTCGAATAATCCACCGCCGTTCATTAGTGGAACAATAGATAACATTTTCGCAGAAGTACCAACTTCTAAAATTGGGAATAAATCTGTTAAGTAATCACGTAGTACGTTTCCTGTAACAGAAATAGTATCTAAACCTTGACGGATTCTTTCTAATGAAAATTTAGTTGCATCAACTGGGTTCATTATACGAATATCTAAACCTGTTGTATCAAATTCTGGTAAGTATTTGTTTACTTTAGCAATCATTTCTCTATCGTGAGCTCTGTTTTCGTCTAACCAAAAAACTGCTGGGGTTTCAGATAAACGAGCACGAGTAACTGCTAATTTAACCCAGTCTTTAATAGGAGCATCTTTAGCTTGACACATACGGAAGATATCTCCAGTCTCAACAGCTTGCTCCATAATTACCTTTCCTTCAGCATCAACCACACGGATAGTTCCTTCAGCTTCTGCTTGGAAAGTTTTATCGTGCGAACCATATTCTTCAGCTTTTTGAGCCATTAAACCTACGTTAGGAACAGATCCCATAGTAGTTGGGTCTAAAGCACCGTTAGCTTTACAATCTTCGATTGTTGCTTGGTAAACACCAGCATAGTTACGGTCTGGAATTAAAGCGAAAGTATCTTGTTGTTTACCTTCAGCATTCCACATTTGTCCAGAAGTACGGATCATTGCTGGCATAGAAGCATCAACGATAACGTCAGATGGAACGTGTAAGTTCGTAATTCCTTTGTCAGAATTTACCATTGCTAATGCAGGTCCGTTAGCAATAGCTGCTTCGATAGCCGCTTTTACTTCAGCTTCTTGAGCGTGACCAGCAATTTTGTTGTATAATTCACCTAAACCATTGTTAGGGTTGATTCCTAATTCAGCAAATAAAGTTGCAAATTTTGAGAAAACCTCTTCAAAATAAACAGAAACAATTGCACCAAAAATGATAGGGTCAGAAACCTTCATCATGGTCGCTTTTAAGTGAGCAGATAATAATACACCTGCAGCTTTAGCTTCTTCTTTGGTTTGTTTAACGAAAGCTTTTAAAGCAGCTAAGTTCATAACAGAAGTATCAATAACTTCACCTGCTTTTAATGGAGCCAATCCTTTTAATTCTTTAACAGATCCGTCTTTAGCAAAGAATTCTATTTTAAATTGAGAATCGTTTGCAACAGTAACTGATTTTTCAGTTCCGTAGAAATCTCCGGCTTCCATGTGCGCAACTTTTGTTTTAGAATCTGCAGACCAAGCTCCCATTGAATGTGGATGCTTTTTAGCGTAATTCTTAACTGCTTTAGGTGCACGACGGTCAGAGTTACCTTCACGTAAAACTGGATTAACTGCAGAACCTAAAACTTTAGCATATTTAGCTTTGATAGCTTTATCTTCATCAGTAGCTGCATCTGCTGGATAGTTTGGTACAGCAAAACCATGCGCTTGTAATTCGGCAATAGCTTCTGTTAACTGTGGAATAGAAGCCGAAATATTTGGTAATTTAATAATGTTGGCTTCAGGTGTGTTTGCTAAAGCGCCTAATTCAGCTAAAGCATCTCCAATTTTTTGATCTTCTTTTAAAAATTCTGGAAAATTTGCTAAGATTCTTCCTGCCAAAGAAATGTCTCGAGTTTCCATTTCGATACCAGCCTGAGCAGTAAAAGCTTTAACAATAGGTAAAAAAGAGTAAGTTGCCAACATTGGCGCCTCATCTGTTAATGTGTAAATAATCGTAGATTTTGACATTATGATAAGATTTATAAAATCGAAATTAAATTTTGCATACAAATATACTAAATACACTTGTATTTTTTTATCTGTAAGCCGATAATGATGTAAGAATTAGTAATTTGATAATTTGGCAGTAACAGTATTGCAAAACTGTCAAAATTATTTATTTAAAAAAGAATATTTAACTGTAACGGTATGTAGTAAAATAAAAAAGGTTGCTCTTAACGAACAACCTTTTAAAAGTAATTTTTTATTCCTCAACTACTTTCCCTTTAATGTACAAAGCAACTGTTCCTCCAGTTACGTTTGTAGCATTTGATTCTACCGTAATGGTTTTAGAAATTGTACCGGGATTCATATTGTATCTTACTTCAATTTTGTCAGATTTTCCTGGCATAATTGGTTCTTTTGGTGGTGCAGGTACTGTACAACCGCAAGAAGAACGCGCAGCTGTAATAACTAAAGGCTCGTCACCAGTATTAGTAAACTCAAAAGTTCTTACGCCACTGTCTACACCTTTAACTACTGTACCGTAATCAATTGTGTTGTTTTCAGCTTTAAACTCAATTTTTGGACCAGTTTGTGCGTATGAAGCAGCTCCAACTAATGTCATCGCTACTATTCCTAAAAATTTTTTCATTGTTTCAATTAATTTTAATTATGTAAATTTAAATAGTTTCTAATCAAATGCAAACATTATTTATTTTTTTTGCATTTTGTTAAGATATTTTCAAAACCTGTGCCAAACTTAACAAATTTAAAATTAGTTAAATAAATTTTTTGAGGTGTAAAGTTATGTACTTATTTTAATTCTTTGTAAACCAATATGTTT
>JBEBXO010000026.1:0-30965 GCA_040391585.1 Paenimyroides ummariense
TGCAAAAAGCATTTAAAGAAATGTATCAATCAACGGTTGATATTCCATTATACATTGGTGGAAAAGAGGTTAGAACAGGATCTACAAAAAATCTTTTTCCTCCTTTTGATCACCAACATCATTTAGGAATTTACCATACAGCAACAAAAGATTTAATTCAAGACGCTATTGATTCTGCTTTAGAAGCTCGTGTAAAATGGTCGCAAATGGCATGGGAACACCGTGCGGCGATCTTTTTAAAGGCAGCTGAATTAATTGCAGGACCTTACCGTGCAAAATTAAACGCTGCAACAATGATTGCGCAAGGAAAAACAGTTCATCAGGCAGAAATTGATTCGGCTTGTGAATTGATCGATTTCCTACGTTTCAACGTACAGTATATGACCGAAATATACAAACAACAACCAATTTCATCAAAAGGAATTTGGAATAGAGTAGAGCAACGCCCATTAGAAGGTTTTGTGTACGCTATTACACCATTTAACTTTACGGCTATTGCAGGAAATTTACCTTCTTGTGTAGCAATGATGGGCAATGTTGTGGTTTGGAAACCAGCTGCAACGCAAATTTATTCTGCAAACGTAATTGTAGAAATTTTCAAAAAAGCAGGTTTACCAGACGGAGTTATCAATGTAATTTATGGCGATTCTTCTATGATTACTAATACTATTTTAGAATCGGCTGATTTTGCTGGAATCCATTTTACAGGATCAACAGGCGTTTTTAACGATTTCTGGAAAACTATTGGAAATAACATTCACAAATACAAAACATATCCACGTATCGTTGGTGAAACAGGTGGAAAAGATTTTGTTTGGGCACATCCATCATCAAATGCAAAAGAAGTAGCTACAGCTTTATCTCGTGGTGCTTTTGAATATCAAGGACAAAAATGTTCGGCAGCTTCACGTGCTTATATTCCAGCATCGTTATGGAACGATATTAAAAACTTTATGATTGAAGATATAAAATCGTTCAAAATGGGATCTACAGAAGATATGAGCAACTTTATGTCGGCAGTAATTTCAGAATCTTCTTTCGATAAATTAGCAAAAGCAATTGATGAGGCTAAAGCATCAAACGAAGCAGAAATTGTTGTGGGTGGTGGTTACGATAAATCTAAAGGTTGGTTTATTGAGCCAACAGTTATTGTAACAACAAATCCAAAGTACGATACCATGGCACGTGAATTGTTTGGTCCGGTTTTAACTGTTTATGTTTATGAAGATGATAAATGGGAAGATAGCTTAAAATTAGTTGACGGAACTTCTGAATATGCGTTAACTGGAGCAATTTTCTCTGGATGCCGTTATGCAATTGAAACAGCTACTAAAGCATTAGAAAATGCAGCGGGTAACTTCTACATTAACGATAAGCCAACTGGTGCAGTTGTTGGTCAGCAACCATTTGGTGGCGCAAGAGGATCGGGAACTAACGATAAAGCTGGTTCTATGATTAACTTGTTACGTTGGGTTTCTCCGCGTACAATTAAAGAAACATTTGTACCAGATACAGATTACAGATATCCGTTTTTAGGATAATATTTTATAAAGAAACCAGCTTTTTAGCTGGTTTCTTGTTTTCTTTTTAAGCTCTTTTTTATTCTAAACGTTTTTAACAACAATCTCTATAGTGTTTTTTTGTATGTTGTTGTTTTTAAAAATTTGTTTAATAGCAGCTTGTACATTGTTGTAATTGGAAATATTGGTAATTGTAACAGTTGTTGTGGCTATTGTTTCAATACCATCTAACGACCAAATGTTAAGCTCTTCAACATTCATTACATCGTTTATTTGTGCTATAGATTCTTTTATTTTATTAAATGAAATGCTTTCTGGAACAGCCTGTAATAATATCTTAAAAGTATCAAATAAATTTCTAAAAGCATTGTAAGCAATAAACAGCGCAATGGCAATGGTTAAAAGGCTGTCTATCCAAAACCAATTAGTAAAATACATTACAATAGCTCCAATTAAAACGGCAATCCATCCTAAAACATCTTCTAACAAATGCAACATAATGGCTTTGCTGTTGGCATCGTGTGTTACGTGCGCATGTTCATGATGATGGTGTTCATTACTATTTTTAATTTTTAAAAAAGCAAAACCATTTACCGCAATACCTAAAACAGCTAACGCCAACATACCCATACTATTAACATGTTTTGGCTGATTTAAAAATGCCATGTCGTTATAAATCATAAATACTGCACCAACTAATAAGATAACAGACAAAATAACAGCAGACAATAAAGAAAATCTACGGTAACCGTAAGTGAAGTTTATTGATGCGGGTTTTTTAGAAAACTTGTCTATATAAACAGCAATTCCAATAGCAACGGCATCCATAAAATCATGAAAAGCATCGGCAATGATAGCAGTAGAATTGGTTAAAATTCCGCCAATAAGTTCTATTACCGCAAAACACAGATTTAAGAAAAAAGCTAACGAAAGCTGTCGTTCACTAGAGGTATGTTTGTGCATGTAACTAAACTTTTATTAAAGATACATATAAAATTATTTGCAACATATTTTATATCATAACAAACATTTAGTGTTTTTTGTGCAATGGTATCTTTTTGTAAATTATAAACAATTGTGGTAACTAGTTTTATATGCTGGTTTTTTATAATTTTATAACAAACTTTATTCCGCTTATGAATTTACACCAGCAACGCGTACAAGAAGTAGTGCATTTTTTTGATAATAAAGATACACTTTTGGGTTTTAGAAAAATGCTTGATTGCGCTATGGATACCCAAGATATGAACATTTATAAGGAAGCAATTGCATTAACCGATTGGAAAGAGAGAAATTTGAATCAAGTAGATGCTTTTATTGCTAAAGCAAAAGATTTGCTCGGTAAAATTGCAAAAATAAATGTTGTAGAAAGCAATCATAAAAACTTTGTACTACATGCCCAAGAAATTACAAAAAGTTATGGTTCACAAAAATTTTCGTTAGGACCTATTTCGTTAACATTAACCAAAGGGCAAGTGTTTGGTTTGGTTGGAGAGAACGGAAACGGTAAAACAACTTTATTGCGTATTTTAGCTAAAGAAATTACACAAAGCCAAGGTAACTTAACATACAGTTTTACTAATAGTGCTGCCAGCGATTACGATTTGCGTACCAAATTAATTTACATACCGCAACGTACCGATAAATGGTATGGCAGTTTAATGGATAATTTGCGATTTGTACTGGCAAACTATGGCGAAAAACCCGAAGAAATTGAAACAAGAGTTTTAATGATGGTAGCGCGTTTAGGTTTGTGGAACTATAAACATTTAAAGTGGAGCGAGTTATCGTCGGGCTATAAAATGCGTTTTGAATTGGCACGAACCTTATTACGAAAACCAGAAATTTTGTTGTTAGACGAGCCTTTAGCGAATTTAGATGTTTTGGCACAGCAAATTATTCTGGAAGATTTAAAATCGATCGCTAATTCTATTAACAATCCTATTGCGTTGATATTAAGTTCGCAACAATTGTACGAAGTTGAGAAAATATCCGATAAAGTGATCTTTTTGAAAAACGGAAAGTATAACGAAGCTGCGTTAAACGAAGAAACTGCGCCACAAGAAAAACCGTTGATTATAGAAATTGATACCAATGCCAGCCGCGATACATTATTAAATGTTTTTGCGCCTTTTGCATTAGAAAAATTGACTTTTAACGGCGGTATTTACACGGCTTATTTTGCACATACTACTACTTTTTCCGATGTAATTGTAGCTTTAGGTAATGCAAAAATTAACCTTACTTATATACGCGATATTTCAACATCAACCCGTAGATTTTTCGTTAACTAAAAAACATCTTTATGAATTTTATAAATAATATTAATAAATACCTTATTGAACGATATCCAACTATTTGGAACACTAGAATTGTTTGGATGTTAGTTGTTAGCTTATTGGTTCACATTTTGTTTTTTGTAGTAGGTTATGTGTCGCACAGCAACCCGGCATCAATGCAAAACAATCGCGTTTATAACGATTATTACAACAGCGGCATGATTATGGTTCAAATTATAATATCGTTGTTAATGCTAGTAAGCTGGCTTGTTTTCCTGTTTAAAAACAATGCGTTTAAAAATTTTTACCCAACAAGTAATCTGAAGTTGTTTGGACAGTTTATGTGTTATCTGGTTATAATATTTGCATCAATCACCTTTCATTTTTCATATATGATTGGTTTTCAAACGTATGTAAAAAGTGCATATCCCGATAATGAAATGGCGAAAAATGTAACTGTTATTAACAAAGCGTATCCTTTTTTATCGATCGATTATCAAGATTACATGTTAAACAAACGTGCATATCCCAAGCAGGTAAAAGATTTGTTTTGCGAAACTGATAAAAATCAAATCAATTGGAATAAAAAATATTTTAAAAACCGCGATGATGTATTTCAGTTTTATACACTTTATAAAGTAGCTGTAACAGAACGTGATGAATACCGCCAATTTAAATTTCCTGCTAAAGAATACAATAATAACGTATCGGAAGCCTATAAAAAAATCGATGGAGATACTTGTTTCTATTTCTTTAAAAAAGATGTGGTAGATGTTTCGCCTTATATTAAAACTGCCGAGTTAAGCTATTACAACTTTTCTAAAATTTTTTACGAGTTAAATTCCAAAGATGTTGAATATGACAGATACAATTCGTCTTATTATGATACTGAAACGGCGATATCTGAATATAACGATGAATCTAAAAACGCGGAGTTTAACAAACAGTTGATTGAAGTTTTAGATAGAAACAATCCAGAAGAAATTAAAAAGATAATGAATGATTTTATTGAGGTTTCTACAAAATATAAAATCAACAATAATTTAAATACTGATGAATGGTTTAAAATGATTTATCATCCTGAAAATTTCGAGGTAAAACATTTTATTAATACCAACGAAACCGGCGATTCGTACCTTTATCCACCACAAAGTGTACCTTACGATACTCTTGCAGCCACAACAGTTACCAATGCTGTTGAAGTTGCAGCAGAACAGGCGGCTACTGTTGCAGTACAACCCTATAGCGAAAATACCAATTACAATTATTACAACCGTAATTTAAGCAAAACGTACTATCAGGTTAATAATTTAAAAGATTTTTTACGCAACGTAGAGTTAATGAAAAATAGCAATGTATTTAAAAATGTTATTCATGTGTATTTATGGATAGCTTTTGTGCTGTCTACATTAATTTTTAGTTTTAGGGTAACTAATTTACGATCTGTTATTTTTACTGGTGTAACCGTTGGTGTTTTAAGTTTAACCATTGGTTTAATAGTATTGTTGTACACCATGGGTGTTTCGGTAAACGAAGAATATTTTGCAGCTTATTTGGTGTTGTTTATTTCCACTGTAATATTGTTATTGCCAATAATATTTATAAAATCGCTGCCAAAACTAATGGCGTCTATTTTAATGAATATAAGTATAAACGGGTTTGTATTATATGTTTTTTTAATTTTTGGATTGATAAGTATGCATCAAAACGACGCTTGTTACGATAGTAATTATAACCGCATTTATAAAGATTGTACAACGCTTTTAGAAAAATTAGATATTAATACCAGTTACATTTTATTTGCAGCAGGTATTTTGTTTATTTTCTTCTATACAGCAGTAATTAAAAAGTGGCGTGCACAACCAGAATAAAAAATAAAAAAAACATTCTTCGGCAAATGAAGAATGTTTTTTTTACATATAAAGCTTATTCTAAAGGATTTACATCATCGGCAATCGGAAATTCTTGTCCGGTATTGCCAATAAGTTTGTTCAGTTCAAATTTAGCGGTATCACTCATGCTATTACCACCTGCAAGTTTGGCTTTATCTAATAAATCTAAAGCTAACTTTTCTTCTTCTCGTTGTTCGGCAACCAGCCATTGCATAAAATTCCACGATGCCCAGTCTTCTTCATCCATACTCATTTTTACCAATTTGTAAATAGCGTTGGTGTTTTCAATTTCTTGTTTTAAAACCATTTCAAAGCATTGTAAAACACTTGTAGGTTGTGGTTCTGGCTTATTAATGGCATCAATAATAACTGTACCGCCACGCTCCTGAATGTATTCAATGATTTTAGCCATGTGTACCCGTTCTTCTTGTGAATGTTTCATCATAAAAGTCTTAACGCCATCTAGTTGGTTTTCATCTGCCCAACACGCCAACATTAAATACATTTGTGCCGAATAAGCTTCTAATGTAACCTGATCGTTCAATGCTTTTTGCAATGTTTCGGATATTCTTACTGTATTCATAACGCAATAATTTTTTGTTTAATACTTAAAGTTAAGTAACTTATCTGTAAAAAGATATTAAGAACGTCTTAAAACAAAGTTCATACATATTATATAAATTCATTTTAAATTATTTAATAAGGAAGCATGTAGTTTTACAACTATTTATTTTATGGTAAGAATTTTTAGAAAATAACTAAACTTTACTACATTAGTAATAAAAAAGTTATGACCTATTTAACCGCAAAAGCAACTATACAGATACAACAACCTGCCGATACTGTTTTTAAAGCCATTGTTACTGCAAAAAGTATGAGCAATTACTTTATAGAATGGGCGTCGGACAATTTAGAAACTAATAAAACGGTACAATGGCGGTTTCCTGAATTTACCGATGAATTTACGGTAACTGCTAAAGAAATTAAGCCTAACGAATATATTTCGTTTGATTGGAGTGGAGGTGAACCTAATATGTTGGTCGAGATTTTTTTAAAAAATCAACCCAACAATTCTACCGTTGTTAAAGTAATAGAACACCAAATGCCTAAAACCGATGCAGGTATTAACCAAATGATGCAGCAAACCGAAGGTTGGGCAAACTTTTTAGCTTGTTTAAAAGCGTATTTAGATCACGGAATTAACCTGCGTAAAGGAGCTTTTACCTTTATGAGTACAAAATAAAAATAATATGACAAAAGTTAAAGTTGAAACAATAATTAAAGCACCAATAGAAAAGGTGTGGAATCAGTTAAACAACCCCATAGACATTATGAAATGGAATTTTGCTGCAGACGATTGGCATTGTCCTTCGGTAGAAAACAATTTGCAGGTTGGCGGCTCGTTAAAAAGTACAATGGCAGCAAAAGACGGAAGTTTTGCTTTTGATTTTGAAGGGATTTACGATGAAATAGTTCCCAACAAATTTTTAAAATACCATTTAACCGACGGGCGTATAGTTGAGGTACAATTAACCAAAGAAGGTGATAATGTTTTGGTTACCGAAACTTTTGATGCCGAAACACAAAATTCCATTGAAATGCAACAGCAAGGGTGGCAGGCAATTTTAAACAATTTTAAAAATTACGTAGAAAATAACTAATGAATAAAGATAAAAATACCATAGGAAAATTTTTATGGACCGATTTAACGGTATCTAATGCCACCGAACTAAAAGAGTTTTATAAAGAAGTGATTGGTTGGAAAGAACAAGCTGTAGAAATGAAAGACGGCGATGAAACCTACCATGATTATGCAATGTTAGCAGATGCCGATACAGCGGTGGGCGGTATTTGTAATCAACGAGGCGCAAATGCTAATATTCCACCACAATGGATTTCGTACATTAATGTAACAAACGTAGAAGAAAGTTTAAATAAAGCATTACAATTAGGTGGCAAAATTATCCATGAAAGTAAAAAGAAAGATGGTTCGTATAATTTTGTAATCATACAAGATCCTGTAGGAGCTATTTTCGGTATCGGTCAATTTTAAAAACTACACAAATGGCTAAAACAAAAACCGTATTTACTAACGAAAGTGTTTATGATTTTATAGATAATTTAGAAAGCGAACAAAAACGAAACGACAGTTATGAGCTTATTAAATTAATGGAACAAATTACAGGCGAAAAACCTAAAATGTGGGGACCTTCCATTATTGGTTTTGGTGCATATCATTACAAGTATGAAAGCGGGCACGAAGGCAGTGCGCCTATTGTAGGATTTTCACCTCGCAAAGTTGCTTTTTCCTTGTATGTTTTTACTGGTTTGATAGATCACGAACATTTGTTACAAAATTTAGGAAAGTACACAAAGGGTAAAGCTTGCATTTACATTAAAAAAATAAGTGATATTAATACAGAAGTTTTAATGAGGTTAATGCAAGAATCTATTGCATATATCAGTTCCAAATACACAAGAATATGAGATCATTTGCTACCATTGAAGAATATATTGCCAGTTTTAACGAAGATGGTCAAAAGATTTTATCAACTGTTTATAAAATCATTAAAGATAAAGTACCTGCAGAAACTACCGAAATCATTAGTTATCAAATGCCTACCTTTAGGTATAATGGCAATTTAATTCATTTTGCATTGTATAAAAAGCATTTGGGACTTTATCCCGGTGTTGAAGCTATTGAGTATTTTCAAACAGAACTCAAATCTTATAAAACATCAAAAGGGGCTATTCAAATTCCGTTAGATCAACCTTTGCCTAAACAACTCATAGAAAAAATAATTGATTTTAATATAGCCAAATTAAAAGATAAAAGCGGACCAAACTGGCACGTACATTATAAGAAATGGACAGATGCCGAAGAATTTATGCAACAACTAATTGTAAAAACCAATCTGCATAAAAGTTTTAAATGGGGAACAGATGTGTATACACATAACGGAAAAAACGTAATTGCTTGGGGTGGATTTAAAAATTTTTTCTCGCTTTGGTTTTACAACGGTGTTTTTCTGAAAGATCCATACAACGTACTTGTAACGGCATCAGAAGGAAAAACAAAAGCATTACGTCAGTGGCGCTTTACTGATGTAAAAGATCTAAACGAAAAAAAAATATTAGCCTATATTAAAGAATCTGTTCAAACAATTGATGATGGTCTTGAATTAAAGATTGAAAAAGGTACCGTAAAACAACCCCAAGGTATTTTTAAGATTTGGTTAGATGAAAATGATTTGGTAAAACAGCATTTTATGAAACTTACACCAGGAAAGCAAAAAGAATATATTGAATATATTGATGAAGCCAAACAAGAAAAAACAAAACACACCCGATTAGAAAAAATTAAAGGTCTTATTTTACAAAATAAAGGTTTAAACGATAAATACAAAACCAAATAAAATTTGTATATTTAATTGATTTTTAAAAATTTATAGTATGAAAAAGCATTTTTTATTAGTTTTAGCTTTAGGCAGTTTTGTCTTTATGTCATGTAAAAAAGAAGTTACAGTAACACCAAGTACTGCAACCAATAATGAAAATGTAGCAGAAGATGTACAGCAAAACAGTGTTAATTTTAACGATTTGCCTGCTGCGGCATTAGCCACTATTAATCAGCATTACAAACAAGAAAGTATTGCATCGTACGAAATTAAAACGATTCCTGTAATAGGTAAAAGTTACGAGGTTAAGTTTAACGATGGTGCCGAAATAGATTTTGATGAAAGCGGGTCATGGCATGAATGGAAAGATGCTAAAGGCTTACCTGATGGTGTTTTACCAGCAAATATAAAGGAATATATTTCTAAAAATTATGGATCTACTTTTGCGACGTCAATTGATAAAGAAAAAGATAAAATCAGTGTAGAATTAGCTACAGATGTAGATTTAGAATTTGATACCAATGGTAACTTTTTAAGAATTGATCGATAATAAATAAAAAGCTGTTTCAAACGAAACAGCTTTTTTAATACAATATTTTTACTCTTTAACTTTAATAGTACAACCAATAGCAACCGTTTCTTTCACAGCAATTTCATTGCCAGCTAATAAAGCATCAACAGCAGCTTCTACATATTTTTCTGATACATCATCCGCATTTTCATGATTGTTATCAATAGCGCCAATGTATTTCACAATGTTTTTGCCGTTTTCTTTCTGCAATATAAAAACGTGCGGCGTTTTTGTGGCTCCGTATTGCGGGTAAATTTTTTGACCTTCATCAACCAAATAAGGAAACGTAAATCCTTTTTCCTGAGCGCGTACTTTCATTAGGTCAAAACTATCTTCGGGTTGAACAGAAGCATCGTTTGGATTGATAGCAATTACAGGATAACCCAAATCTTTGTATTTCTTATCTAAAGCCACAATTCTGTCTTCATAAGCTTTTGCATAAGGGCAATGGTTACAAGTAAAAATCACGATGAATCCTTTGGCGTCAGTATATTGAGCTAAAGAATAGGTTTTATCGTCGGTGCCGATTAGAGAGAAATCGGTAGCTTCGTCTCCAATAGTGTAGCCTGCATTTACTATCGCTTCTTCAGTAGTTGCAATGGTGTCGTTTGATGTTGTTTCATTTGTAGTTGATGTTTCTTTTTTACAAGCTATAAATGCAGTGGCGCATAAAGCTAAAGTGAAAAACTTTTTCATTTTATTTAAATTTGTTAATAGTTGTTTTTAAATCGCTGTAAGATATTTTTCCTTCTTTAAAAAAAAGCTGTTCGCCGTTTTTATAAATAGCAGTAGCAG
The DNA here is from genome assembly GCA_040391585.1 of Paenimyroides ummariense. Lineage (GTDB taxonomy): Bacteria > Bacteroidota > Bacteroidia > Flavobacteriales > Flavobacteriaceae > Flavobacterium > Flavobacterium ummariense_A. The sequence goes on from JBEBXO010000026.1 coordinate 10,456, forward strand.
GAATACCTCCGCTCCAATGTCTGCTTATTTTCGGAATCCATTCGTTCATTCGTTTGTTGTCAGAAAGTACGTACACATCAGTTGTGATATTGTTCTGGTTGATAAAATCTTTAACCTTTGTATCTATATCGGCAGCTTTATCCAAACTCACCAATACCATTTTAAAATGTTCATTGTTGCTAAACTCTTTATTCACTTTCATAAAATCAGGAAGCTCTTCAACGCACGGTTTACACCAAGTAGCCCAAAAATTTACAACATAAAGAATGTCGTCGTTTTTCATAAACACATTAAATACTTCGTTATAGTCAGTGCTCAGTGCTATTTGTTGTTCGGCTTTTGCAACAGCATTCTGTTTGTTTTGACAAGAAAAAAGGATTGATAAGCAAGCAAACATTCCAATAAAAAGATATTTTTTCATGTTATTTTTAATCTAATTAGTAAAGGTAGCGATTATACAACAAGATTTTTTTGTTAATTTGTTAAAAGTAAATTAAAAAAACGTTGATGAAACCTATTGTACTACTTATTGCATTTTTCTGCTCAACTTTGATGACTGCCCAAAATTTTTCAAAAGAATGGAAAGAAATCTATCAATTGGAGAAAGAAGGGAGTTATAAAACACTCAAAACAAATGTTGATGCATTGTATCGCAAAGCACATCAATCTAAAAATGAAACGGAGAAAGCGAAAGCCGTTTTGTTTCAAATGAAGTTAGAAAATGTTTTAGAAGAAACAAATTATCAAAAAAAGATAGACCGTTTACAGAAAGAATTAGCAGCAAGTAAAGGTATCTACAAAGAAGTTTATCGTTGGTATTATATTAAAACATTGATTTCGGCTTATGATTCAAAACAGAGTTATTGGCGAAGAAATTCGTTAGTGGAAACTACTACAACCGACCTGCCTAAAGATATTGATCTATGGTCAAAAGATCATTTTCAACAAGTGGTTCTGAAAGAAGTAGAATTATTTTTTAAAGAAGAATCGCTATTGAAACAAACTAAAGTTTCATCGATTAAAGAATTGATTTTTTATGATGAAATTGACAACAATCTGAACCAATCGGTGTATGAATTTTTTGCAATAAACTTCATCAACGATTATGCGAATAATGCTTCATTAATGCGTGAGCTTAGTAATGAATACAATCGTTTTGATGGATCTTTTTCACAACAGAAAATCATTTTTCCACCCAAATCTGATAATTTAAAAAACGAATTAAGTAAAAAGGCGGTTGAGTTATTTCAACAATTAGAAAAATTTTATCTTTCTACCAATCAAAACAAAGCGTTGGATAAAATCCGTTATTTGCGTTTTGATAAATTGGTTAGTGATAAATCTGCCGAAGGAACCGCTTTTCAGGATTTAGGTAAAAATCTATCGACAAACTTTTATAAAAACAGATGGTATGCTGATTACGCAAGTAAATTGGGCAAAGAATCCAATAAAACCGACAAGAAAGATTATTACGAACGTGCTTTAAAAGCCATTGCAGAAGTTAAGAAAAATAAACACGAAAACAACCAGTTAGAAAATGTACAGCTTTTAGAAAACGACATCAAGGAAAAAGAGTTTGCGGTTTCGTTAAAGAAAGAAGTTTACGAAGGCGAACCTGTAAAATACCATATCAGTTATAAAAATATTGACAGTCTGCATTTGGCATACTACGATTTTTCTAAACACACCGTTTTAAATGACAGTGTGTATCAGTTGGTTGTTAAAAATCAGCAGCCGCTTAAAATTATTTCACACGTTTTACCAAAAGACATACCTTATTTTCAAACATCAACAGAAATTTTAGGAGCTCAATTTCCTTTAGGTACGTATTTATTAGCGGCTTATTCTGATACAAAAGATTTAGAAAACTTTCATTATCAAAGAATAAATACGTTTCAAACCACCAATGTTTCGGTGTTTACAAAGAATATCGACAGTGATACATCGGCATTATATGTGGTGCATCCAAAAACAGGAAAACCGTATGAAAAAGTAGTGGTTCGATTCAAAAACAAAAGCTATGTAACCGATGAATCGGGTAAAGTAATTGTTCCTAATAAAACAGAATACACAAATAACGAAGTTATCGTTTATCTGAAAAATGAAATCCACAAAACCAATTTGTATGTAGATAGTTACGGACTATATATAAGCAAAGAGGATGCGAAACGAGAAACAAAAATTGATTTATTTACTGATCGAAATATTTATCGTCCAGGACAAGAAGTTCATTTCAAAGGGATTTTGTATCTGAAAGAAAAGGAAGGTAATAGTGTATTGGAAAATAAATCGTTTCAGGTAATTTTGGAAGATGACAATGGCGATGAAGTCAACAAAATTATTGTTACCACCAATAAATTAGGTGCTTTTAGCGGAACTTTTTTGTTGCCAAAATCTATTGCAACTGGTGAATTTTCTATAGCGCTTGAAGAATTAGACGAATACACAGATAAAAATGATAAGCAATTTTGGGAAGGTCTTTCATTTCCTGATGAAAGATTTGATTATCAAGTAGAAGAATACAAACGCCCCACTTTTGATGTAACGTTAGAAGAAATCAAACAAAATGTTTTTTATGATGAAAAAGTTACCATAAAAGGGAAAGCGAACAGTTTGGCAGGCGGTGCAATTGCCAATGCAAAGGTGAAGTTGAGAATTAACAGTTCGTATTACGATAACGAAACCTATCAATCAAAAAAAATAATTGATATTCAAGAAGAATTATTAACTAATGAGCAAGGTGCTTTTGAATATACGTTTACTATTCCATCGGATTCAATTGGAAACATATTGAAAGAGAAAATAATAACAAATTACGTTAATTATTTTATTGAAGTAACCGACACGGCGGGAGAAGTTCGTGAATACGATCGCCGTTTCACAGTTGCAAATACCAACCATAGATTAAGCATTTATAAATATAATACAGCAAAAACAGATGAACCTTTGAATGTTTCAATTAAATCGTTTACACACAATAACGAATTTTCGCCGGTAACCGGAACAGTGAAAATTTATCAAACCTTACCTAATTCAACATTTTATGGCAATCGTCCGTGGAGTTTGCCTGAATTAACGTCGATAGATGAAACGACATTCAGAAAATTGTTTCCGTATGAAACGTATACTGAAAAAGATAATGAATTTTTAGAACGAAAATTGGTTTACGAAGGCACTTATACCACGCAAAATAACAAAGATTTTGAATTGGATATTAAAAATTGGAAAACAGGAGCTTATCAATTAGCGTTTGAAGTTTTAGACAAAAAATCAGGTTTGCCTGTTGAATCTTCTACTAATTTTGATATTAAAAATGCAGAAGAAAAATTAGCGACAAACCAAAATTTTACGGTTACAAATCATTCCAAATCAAACAAAAACCAACTGATTTTAGAAACTAACAGTTTGTATGATAATGTTTGGTTGTATGTGGAATATTTTGATTGCGACGCCACGGTTCAATCAAAACAGTTTTCTATTAAAAAAGGGTCGCAATTCATTAAAATTCCGTTAGCAAACAGCACCGAAAATGAAACCATTTCGTACAATTGGTTTTTTATGAAAGAGCAACAATTGTATTCAGATAAAGGAAGTTATACCATTGAGCAAGAGAAAAAAGAAGACGAAAAATGGTTGGTAGAATGGCAATCGTGGAACGATAAATTAAATCCTGCACAACAATACCAATGGAAATTGTTGCTAAAAAATGCCAAAACCAACAAAGCGTTTCAAGGCGAGTTTTTAGCCTCTATGTACGATGCTTCTTTAGATTTACTAATTGATGAATGGGATAGAGATGAAAAATCTTGGATCACAAATTCTCAAAAACTGAATGATTATACTTACGTAAGCTTTTCATCACCAGAAAAGAAAGATATGATACAGCATAATTATTTATACGGTTCAGATTTTGGTGCGTCTAATATCCATTTTTATTGGAATACGTGGAATTATTTTGGGTATAATTTTAGCAACAGAACAAATTACACCGATTATTACAGTCAACTTCCCGTAGATATCCTAAATAATACAGCTGATTTTTATCAAATTGAAGTGCGTGATGAAAAAACCGAAGCATTTATCTCCAATGCGATGATTTTTAATTTCAAAAACGCTAATCAAACAACAACCAACGAAGACGGTTTTGCAAAAGTTTTGGGAGAGAAATCACAGTTGATTGGTGTGGTAGCATTAGGTTATGAAGAACAACGATTGGAATTGAAAAAAGGACTAACGGTAATTCATTTGCACCCAAAAGAGGGCGGGATTTCAGAAATTTCTTATAACAGATTAAATGAACAGATTAAAATATTTGATAGAATTTATAAGTATTATATAGAAAGAGTTGAAGGCTTTTCTGATATTTTAGATGATGAAAAAATCTTTACGAATAAAGTCTTACAATATGACAAATCAATAGAAGTAGATGTTACAATGCCAGAACAAATCATCCGTGATGGTGTTGTAAAAGAAATAACAGGTATTGTAAAAACACAAGATGGTGATCCAATTCCTGGGGCAACTGTTTTACTTTTAGGTACAAACTTTGGCACAGAAACAAATGACGATGGAATATATAGATTAAAGGTTTCTACGGGAGATTTAATTCAAGTAACGTACGAAGGATTTAAATCAGAACGAAGATATGTTTATGATTCTAATGTGTTAAATTTTGTTTTAATAGAAGATGAGGATATGTTGTTAGAACAAATCGTAGTTAATAGTTACAGAACTGTTTCTAAATCGCAAAATGCAGTAGCTGCATCAACAGTTACTTCAAAAACAATAGAAGGTCGTCCAAACGCTAATTTTATTCAAACCTTGCAAGGCCAAGTTCCCGGATTAAATATTTCAACAGATTCAGGACAACCAGGAAGTGGAACTACAGTTATTCTACGAGGATTAGGTTCAATAACCGATAATTCTAACAAACCATTAGTCATTTTAGACGGTGTTCCTGTAAGTGATACAAATTTAAGTCTATTGCAATCGGATATCTATGATATTACTGTTTTGAAAGATACCGATGCGATGGCATTATATGGAAATCGTGGAGCAAGTGGTGTCGTTGTCATTACAACAAAGAAAGCCCAAGAAGCTGCAGCTCATTTAGATATTCCTTTACGCAAAAACCTGCAAGAAACGGCATTTTTCTATCCGCATTTGCAAACCAATAATAATGGAGAATTAATTATTGATTTTACCACACCTGAAGCATTGACAAAATGGAAATTCAGAGGTTTGGCACACAACAAATCCACAGATTATATCTATATAGAAACGTTGAGCAAAACCCAAAAAGACGTGATGATTCAGCCCAATATGCCGCGTTTAGTCCGTGAAACCGATGAGGTTGTTTTGAAAGCACGTGTAAGCAATACTACGGCTCAACCGTTAAATGCTACGGCTATGTTGCGTTTGTTCAATACCATTACCGGCGAAGATTTAACCGACAAAATCATTAAAACAGAGACTTTGGTTCCGGTTACTATAGAAGGATTAAGTGCAAATACCGTAAGTTGGAAGGTTCAGGTACCTAAAAACATCGAAGGTTTGCAATACCGAATTTCAGTGCAATCGGGCAATTTTACCGACGGAGAAGAAAGTGTGATTCCGGTGTTGAGTAATCGACAATTAGTTACTGAAACGCTACCAGTTTGGCAATTGGCAAACGAAAATAAATCGTATCAACTGACCAATTTAATCGAAAATACGTCTGAAACTTTAGAAAATCATCAATTGAAAATCGAAGTTTCAAACAATGCTACTTGGCTGATGATGCAATCGTTACCGTATTTATTCGATTATCCACATCAATGTTCAGAACAATTATTTGCCAAATATTTTGCCAATGTCATCGCATCAAATATTTTGGAAAATAATCCGTCGATACAGCAATTAGTCAATGAATGGAAAGAAAATCCGAAATCTAAATTAGAAGAAAACGAAGAATTGAAACAAATTTTGTTGCAAGAAACACCTTGGATGAAAGATTTGATTTCAAACGAAGAACAAAAAGCACAATTTGCTCATTATTTCGATGTAAATAGATTAGATGACGAAGCCGAAAAAATAGAAGATATTTTAACAGAACGTCAACTGCCATCAGGAGCTTTTCCTTGGTTTTCGGGCGGAAATGAAAATCGATATATTACCGAACATATCTTGGTAACAGCGGCTCAATTGAAGAATTTGAGAATCAATAATCCATTGTTGAACAACAAAGAAGGCTTGATCAACAAAGCCCATCGATATTTAGATCTGCAGTTTGAAAAGAAATTTCAAAACAAACAAGAAGCTTCGTTTTCAGAAGTGATTGATTATGCTTTTGTGAAAAGTTATTACAAAGATTCGTTTGCGGTTTCCAAAGAAAATCAGGCGAGAATTGACCAAAGATTAGAAGCATTGAAAAAAGATTGGGTTAAATTGCCTTTGTATGATAAAGCCCGATTAATTTTGGTTTTACATCGAAAAGGTGATACCAATTGGGCAAAACAAATCATCCATCAATTAGAAGAAAGCACTCTGATTGATGAAACGTACGGAATGTATTGGAAAGAAAATTTAAGTGAAAATTATTACTATTACAATGCTGCGGAAGTTCAGGCGTTACTTATCGAAGCATACAAAGAAACGGAAATGCCACAAGATAAAATTCAACGTTTAAATGCGTGGTTATTGAGTCAAAAACTGCAAACCAATTGGGGAACTACCAAAGCAACCACACAGTCATTGTACGCATTTTTATTGAGTCAGCAAGATACAAAACTGGAGAAAGGAAGTATCAAAATTCAGGTAGGAAATGAGAAATTAGATAACAGAAAAACTACCGAAACAGAACAACAAATCGGAATTTACGCTTATCAATGGACAGGTGATGAGGTAAAAAACAACATGGGAAAAATGGAAGTGAAAAATACTACTTCACAACCAGTTTTCGGTGGAATGTATTGGCAATATTTTGAAGATATGAGTGCAATTAAGCCTTCGGAAAATGGATTGTTAAATATCTCTCGAAATTATTATATTGAAGACAAAGAAGGTAAATGGGATTTGGTAACAGCAGAAACCCACCTGATTTTAGGGCAAAAAGTAAAAGTAAGAATAGAAGTAGAAGCCGTGCGCGATATGAGTTTTGTACATATAAAAGACGTTCGTCCCGCAACTTTTGAACCGGTTGATGTATTGTCGGGTTATCATTATAAAAACGGTTTAGGTTATTACCAATCTACCCGCGATGCTGCTACGCATTTCTTTGTAGGTACGTTGAATAAAGGAAAGTATGTGTTGGAATATGAAGTACGTTTAAACAACATCGGAACCTTTACAAGTGGAATTTCAACCATTCAAAGTATGTATGCACCAGAACACACAGTACGCGCAGCCGGCAAAACCATAAAAGTTCAGTAAGTTTAATAAAGCAATGCTAAGAATCGCTATCTTTGTAACTTATGTTGTTACTATAAAGGCAATTAAAATATAAGTAAAAATGATTATAACAGGAACTATAGACCAGGTTCAAACAAGGTTTTATTACCGAAACGACAAAAAGATAAACTATTATGAAATATTGGTATCGTACAATTTTTATAATGGGGTAAATCAAATTTTATTGCTTGCAAAAGATTTTGATAAACGCGATTTGAATGATAAGGAACAATTGTTTGTTTTTGATTTTGAAACAGCTACTAAATTTGTAAACGATAGGTTAACAACCGATTTTTATTTACAATCATACAAACCTGTATCTAAAAAAGACGGTAATTCGTTAATTGTGGTGCGAACTTATTTTGAAAAAGATAAATTTGAAGTTTTAGGTAAGCAGGTAATTAAAGGCAGAACAAAGGTTTTTGCCCGCTTTACACCAAAAAATAAAAACGACAATGATTTGTATTGCTATTTCTGGGAAGACAATCATTTTTTGGTTGATATTAATAAAGTAACAAAAATACAGTTAAACTGCCGCAGTCTGCCTTATAAAGACAAATACATCAGTAACGTTGAGGTTTGGCGAACCATGGAAAACGATAATTTTTTAGGAAGTATATTATAATAAAACTCCAACCTTTCGGTTGGAGTTTGTGTTTATTCCGTATCCATCAACACATTTAAAATGGTAATGGCAGCATCGGCAATTCGGGTTCCAGGACCAAAAACCGCTACCGCACCTGAATCAAATAAATATTGGTAATCTTGTGCAGGAATTACGCCACCTACAATCACCATAATATCTTCACGACCGTATTTTTTCAATTCTTCAATCACTTGCGGAACCAACGTTTTATGTCCTGCAGCTAGAGATGATACACCTAAAACGTGTACGTCATTTTCCACAGCTTGTTTGGCTGCTTCTGCTGGCGTTTGGAACAATGGTCCCATATCAACGTCAAAACCAACATCGGCATAACCTGTCGCAACAACTTTCGCTCCACGATCGTGACCATCTTGTCCCATTTTTGCAATCATAATACGCGGACGACGTCCTTCTAATTTTGCAAATTCGTCAGCTAATTGTTTTGCTTTTTCGAAATTCTCGTCCGATTTTATTTCTTTGTTGTACACGCCACTAATGGTTTTAATTTGCGCTTTGTATCTACCAAAAACTTCCTCTAAAGCATCCGAAATTTCTCCTAACGTAGCGCGGTTTTCAGCTGCTGTTACAGCCAATTCTAATAAGTTTCCTTCCCCTGTTTTTGCTGCTTCGGTTAAAGCTGCTAAACATTCTTTAACTTTTGCAGTATCACGAGAAGTTTTAATGCTATTTAAACGTTCAATTTGTTGTTGACGTACCACTTGGTTGTCAACTTCTAAAATCTGTAACGGATCTTCTTTTTCTAAACGGTATTTGTTTACACCAACAATAGTATCTTGACCAGAATCGATACGAGCTTGTTTACGAGCTGCCGCTTCTTCAATGCGCATTTTAGGAATTCCTGCCTCAATGGCTTTCGTCATACCACCGTAAGATTCTACTTCTTCAATCAACTTCCAAGCTTTCTCTGCGATTTCAGCTGTTAAGCTTTCTACATAATAACTTCCTGCCCAAGGATCAACTGTTTTGGTAATCTTCGTTTCTTCTTGTAAGAAAATCTGCGTATTACGAGCAATACGTGCCGAAAAATCTGTTGGTAAAGCAATGGCTTCATCTAATGCGTTCGTATGTAACGATTGGGTTCCACCAAAAGCAGCAGCTGCAGCTTCAATAGCTGTACGAGCCACGTTGTTGAATGGATCTTGCTCGGTTAAACTCCAACCCGAAGTTTGACAGTGTGTACGCAATGCCAATGATTTTTCTGATGTTGTACCAAATTGTTTGACCAACTTCGCCCAAATCATTCTGCCCGCACGCATTTTTGCAATTTCCATAAAGTGGTTCATACCAATTGCCCAGAAAAATGATAAACGCGGAGCAAATTCATCCACTTTCATTCCTGCAGCAATTCCTGTGCGAATGTATTCTAAACCGTCGGCAATAGTGTACGCTAATTCAATATCAGCAGTTGCTCCGGCTTCTTGCATGTGATATCCTGAAATAGAAATCGAGTTGAATTTAGGCATATTCTTACTCGTGTATTCAAAAATATCAGCAATAATTTTCATTGATGGTGTAGGAGGGTAGATGTAGGTATTACGTACCATAAACTCTTTCAAGATGTCATTTTGAATGGTTCCTGAAAGTAATTTTTGATCGACACCTTGTTCTTTTGCTGCTACAATATAGAACGCTAAAATAGGTAATACCGCACCGTTCATTGTCATTGAAACTGACATTTGATCTAAAGGAATTTGATCAAATAAGATTTTCATATCTTCTACAGAATCAATAGCAACTCCAGCTTTACCCACATCGCCAACCACACGTTCGTGATCTGAATCGTATCCGCGGTGTGTTGCCAAATCGAAAGCAACAGATAAACCTTTTTGTCCGGCAGCTAAATTTCTACGATAAAACGCATTCGATTCTTCTGCTGTAGAAAATCCTGCGTATTGACGAATGGTCCACGGACGACGAACGTACATTGTAGCATACGGACCACGTAAATTCGGTGCGAAACCAGCTCCAAAGCCAACATGCTCTAATCCTTCAATATCAGCTAATGTATAGTTTTCTTTTACTTGAATACCTTCGGCAGTTTCAAAAGTTTGATTCGAATGAAGACCTTCGACTTTCGACTTTCGACTAATTTTTATATTTTGTATATCTTTTCTCATTTTATGATTATTCTTTACCTTTTAAGGCTGTTTTTGCATTTAATGGTGTTACCACTTTTTTGCCTGTTTTTTGTTCTAATTCTAATCGAGCTACTTTGGCTACGTTTCCGCCTTGGGCAGCTACTTTTTTATTGTCTTCAAAAGTTTCAGGATTAGTAGCTTGCGAAATATCCTTTGCAGATGCTTCTGCCAACATATTCAAAATTAATTCGGTGTTGGTCATATTATCACGAAGGTTTTCTTTCTTCAATCCTTTAACCACTTTGTATTCTTTGGTTGTTTTGCCGCTCCACGCCTGTGTGATAATATCGGTTAAAGTAGCAAACTGCATTCCTTCTTTCATACCACGTTTTTTCCATTCGTCTGTAAGCTCTTTACGAATTTCGATACTTTTTAAACGCTGATTGATCCAATTTTCAGAATAACCTAATTTTAAATATTGCTCTAAAGCTCGGTCAATGGTTATTTCGGGATCTTGTAATTCGTCTAAACGTTCAGATGCCAATTGCGCCAACCATAACTTAAAAGGCTCTGCTTTTGGTGATGGAATGGATTGTATTAAACGAAAAATTTGTTCGGTATCGGCAACATCGGTAATTCGCATTTTACCGTCCGGAGCAAGCATTTTCAACTGTCCGATTTTTTCGGACACTTCACTTCCTTCTTTTTTCAGTTTGGTCTTCAAATCGCTCCAATATTTTCTTGGTCGATCTGTTGCTGTCAATACTTCTATTACATCAATAATAGAAATAAACCATTTTTCCTGCTCTTCATCCCAAAGGGTGCGGACTTTTGTTTGCTCGAATAATTTTATTTCGTTTTTCTTTTCCATAACCAACTCTTTATTTTGGATAGTTCTTTGGATTTCTTGCGGTGTGTAAAACGGCTTTTATAACAATATGACTATTTATTATTTCGTAATGGATTAAATATGGAAATTTTTTTACTAAAATCGTTTTATTATTGTCGTATTTTGTTTGAAAAATAAGCGGATTATTTTGTACAAGAGCCATTTCTGTTTTTACAGAAGATAGAAATCTTTTTCCAAGTCCTTTTTGAATTTCTTCATCATACCAAACGGCAATTTCTTTTAAATCAAGTTTAGCTCTTGGAAGAATTTTCAATTTATAATTCATTCTCAATATCTTTGATGGCTTCGTCAAAATCTAAAGCGATATCAGGATTTTTTAAATATTCTGAAGTTCTTTCACGAACTTCATTAATGTGCCATTGCGGAATTTCATTTTCAATTGTCTTTAATACAATTACTTCAACTTCTTCCGCATCAAAATCATCGGGTAAATTTATAATTATCTGACGATTTTTAACTTTTACTATTTCTCTGATTGCTTCCATCATCTTCTTTTTCTGAAAGTTACAAAATTATTCTGACGCTAAACGTTCTTGCTCCAAAGTTTCGGCCAATCGTTTTTCTATAATTGGGGTAATTAATGTTTTGCGTGGATTTTGTTTTACGAAAGGATATAATTCTAAATCGTTTTTCATTTGATCTTGTACGTTTGGATATTTATTTGTTCCTAACAACACTTCTTTTCCTTCGTTAAACAACGTTTGTTCTTTATTATCAGACTCTGAAATTTTACGTTGGATTGTTCCTTCAATCAATTGAGAAATCAATCCACCGTTTTTCTCGATATCTTTGAATAATTCCAAACCTTTTTCAGCCAATTGACTCGTTAAGTTTTCGATATAATAGGTTCCATCAGCTGGATTGTTTACTTTATCGAAATAACTTTCTTCTTTTAAAATCAATAATTGATTACGTGAAATACGCTCACCAAATTCATTCGTTTTATGAAAAACAGCATCGTAAGCTAAATTTTCAACCGCATCAGCTCCACCTAAAACGGCACTCATACATTCGGTAGTGGTACGCAACATATTTACATTGTAATCGTAAATGGTTTTGTTTCTGCGAGTTGGTTTTGCAATAATATGGAAGGTAATATTTGTTGAATACGCTTCTGCCAAGGCATTTAATGTTAAACGAATGGCACGCAATTTAGCAATTTCAAAGAAATAATTGCCACCAACAGCTACTTCGACCGTGATGTTTTTATCGAAATTTTCAATACGATTTAAATATTCATTTGCGTGAGCCAAAGTGTAAGCAACTTGCTGAATCATATTGGCACCTGCATTTTGATAGGTAGTTGCATTTACGGTTAACCAATTGATATTGTTGGCTTTTTTGTTGATTTCGTTTAATGTAGCAAAATCAGAATTTCCATCTTTAAAGAAATTTCCATCGAATCCTAATTGGTGAATAGGATCGATCAGAACAAAAATTTCAAACGATTGTTTTGCTGCTTCCTCATTAATTTTAGCAATCACATCAACATCTAAAAACAATAATTGCAAATAAACGGCTTTGGGTTGTTTTTGTATAGAATTGATGATGTTTGCTACATCAGTTTCGACCGTAGGAATAATAAAACGGATGCTTTCTGCACCACGATTTAATACTTCGTTTGCTTTTACGATTGATTTTTCTGTATCGAAAACATAAATTTCCTGAACAATAGAAAATTGCGTATTTGTTGTAGAAACCGCATTAGTTGCAGCATCTTCATCGTTGTGATAGAAAGGTTTTACCTTAATGCCTTCTAAACTTTCCCAAACTAAGGTGTCGTTATAATCAGCGCCTTTTAATTCAAATTGAATCTGATTTTTCCATTGTTTGGAGGTAATTTTTTCAAAATCGTTAAATAACATATTTTATATATTTTGTTATTAATTTTCTTTGTTGGTATATTCTTTATCGCTGTCAATAATATAAATGTCTTCGTTTTCACGTTTCATATAATATTTTTCACGAGCGTATCTTTCAACTTCTTCTTTACGATATAATTTCTTAATGTTTTTATCGTCGTTGTTTATTTCAGTTTGATAGTACTCTTTATTGTTATCTAATTTCTTTATTTCTTTATCGATAACTCTATGGTCATAAAAAGCATACGTATCAAAGAAAAGCAGCCAAACAATAAAAAACAAAGTGGCAAGAACAAACCTATTGGTAGCCCATTTTAAAAAAGGGTATTTAAGTAAAAGATCTTCAATGCGCTTTTTCATTTTAGTCTGATATTTTTTTGTTGATAACCGTTCTCACAATATCAATTGCTACTGTATTGTATTTGTCGTTTGGAATGATAATGTCTGCAAAAGCTTTAGATGGTTCTATAAACTGCTCATGCATTGGTTTTAAAGTGGTTTGGTAACGATTTAATACTTCGTTCATATCACGTCCTCGGTCTGCAATATCCCGTTTTAATCTGCGGACCAATCGTTCGTCAGAATCGGCATGTACGAATATTTTAATATCGAATAAATCGCGCAATTCCGGATTAGAAAGAATTAAGATTCCTTCAACAATCATTACTTTTCGTGGATGTGTTAATATATAATCATCGGTTCTGTTATGATGAACAAAGGAATATACAGGTTGATGAATGCTTTTTCCTTCTTTTAATTCTTTTAAATGGGCGCAAAGCAAATCAAAATCAATAGATCTTGGATGGTCAAAATTAATTAATGCCCGTTCATCCATCGATAAATGATCATTTGATTTATAATATGAATCTTGTGAAATAATGCCTACTTCGGTTTCGGGTAATTCACTCATAATTTGATGAACTACTGTTGTTTTTCCACTTCCGGTTCCGCCTGCAATACCAATAATTAGCATGTTAAAATATCTTTTTACAAATGTACTTAATTATTAGAAAATAGTTTAGCCAACAAATAAAATTACTTTTAGTGGTTTTTTGTGAAAAATATCTACAAAATATTGTCCGTATTTCTACATATTTTAAAAGAATGTTGCTGCAAATTAGCTTTAAAGCTGATTTTTATTGAATGGTACAGCGTTTGGTTTAAATAAACTAAATTGTTATGAAAAGAAAAGTGTTAGTTAGTACGAGATGCTTTTTAGCATCTCTGCCGCTAACAGATTAAAAATTAAAATAGTTTGTGAAAATATATATAATAGTTTTTTGAATGTTTTTAGTTAAGTGTATGAATTTTCTTTTTAGGAAATTTGTAATTATTAAAAGAGAGAAATCTTTTTTTAAGAAATACCAGTCTTCAGAAGGACTGGTATTTTTGTTTATAGAACTAAATTTTTAAATTCTATTTTCTGTAGAATATAATAGGTGAAGAATAAAAAAAAGCCCTCTTTTGCAAGAAGGCTTAAGTCGGGGTGGCAGGATTCGAACCTGCGGCCTCCTGCTCCCAAAGCAGGCGCGATAACCGGGCTACGCTACACCCCGAAGAGGTTATCTGTTGCAATTAAAAATTTGTCGGGGTGGCAGGATTCGAACCTGCGGCCTCCTGCTCCCAAAGCAGGCGCGATAACCGGGCTACGCTACACCCCGAAAAGCCTTAATTGCGAGTGCAAATTTATATAAAAATTTTATTTATTACATGTTTTTGTAAAAAAAATTAAAAAAAATATGCTACTATAAAATCAATCAATTATGTTATAGATATTTAAAGTAAAACTTTCTTTTAAATCCATTCATAAATACATATTTTTGTAATCATAAAAATAGAATCTTACTAAAATGTCAACAACTATAGAAACAGTTAAGTGCCTAATTATTGGTTCGGGTCCTGCGGGCTATACAGCTGCTATTTATGCGGCTCGTGCGAATATGAATCCTGTGTTATACCAAGGTATGCAACCAGGCGGACAGTTAACTACAACCAATGAGGTAGAAAATTTCCCTGGTTATCCAGACGGAGTTACAGGTCCGGAAATGATGATACAACTGCAAGCACAAGCAAAACGTTTTGGTACAGATGTACGTGATGGTTTTGCTACTAAAGTTGATTTATCGGGCGAAATTAAAAAAGTATGGATTAACGATACTATTGAAATTCATGCAAAAACGGTGATTATTTCAACAGGTGCAACAGCAAAATATTTAGGAATTCCTTCTGAACAACATTACTTGCAAATGGGTGGCGGCGTATCAGCATGTGCAGTTTGCGATGGTTTTTTCTATCGTAATCAGGAAGTAATAATTGTAGGTGCGGGCGATTCTGCTTGTGAAGAGGCACATTACTTATCGCATTTATGTAAAAAAGTTACCATGTTGGTTCGATCAGAAAAGTTCCGTGCATCTAAAATCATGGAAGATCGTGTTAAAAATACACCAAACATTGAAATTTTAATGAGTACCGAAATTGATGAGGTTTTAGGTGACGGACAAATTGTAAATGCTGTGCGCGTGGTTAATAATGTAACTGGCGAGAAAAAAGAAATAGCTGTAACAGGTGTTTTTGTAGCCATTGGGCATAAACCAAATACCGATATTTTTGCAGGGCAGTTAACTATGGACGAAACCGGATATTTAATTACCGAAGGTAAAACGTCTAAAACAAATGTTCCAGGTGTATTTGCTTGTGGTGATGTGCAAGATAAAGATTACCGCCAGGCAATTACTGCAGCGGGATCGGGCTGTATTGCGGCTTTAGATGCCGAACGTTATTTAGCAAGTCTAGGTTAATAAATATTAAATTTTAGAAGCGACTTCGGTCGCTTTTTTTGTATGTTACGAGTTCAAAATATATCTTTTTCTTATACTGATAAAACTATTTTATCAGATGTGAATTTCTCTGTTTTAAAAGGTCAGAGTATAGCTTTAATTGGGGAAAGCGGTAGCGGAAAATCTACTTTGTTAAAAGCCATTTACGGATTAATCGATCTTAATAAGGGAGCAATTTTTTGGAAAGCAGAAAATGTTTTAGGTCCGGCGCATCATTTAGTGCCAGGAATGCCCTTTATGAAGTATTTAGCGCAAGATTTTGATTTGATGCCCTTTGTATCAGTAGCCGAAAATGTAGGTCGATTTTTATCTAATTTCTATCTAAAAGAAAAAACCGAAAAAGTAGCCGAACTTTTAGAAGTGGTAGGAATGACAGAATTTGCAGATGTTAAAGCTAAACTTTTAAGCGGCGGACAAATGCAACGCGTTGCTTTAGCGAGGGTTTTAGCTTTAGAACCTGAATTGTTGTTGTTAGATGAACCTTTTTCGCATATAGACTATCATTTAAAAAATAAGTTAAGCGAACATGTTTTTACGTATTGTAAGCAAAAAAATATCACGGTTATTTACACTTCACATACACCAGAAGAAATATTAAAGTTTTCTGACGAAATTGTGATTTTAAAAAATGGAACTATTGTTGAAAAAGATTTGCCAAATCATATTTATGAACTGCCAAAAACAGAATATATAGCGCAATTAACAGGAGAAGTTAACTTAATACCCGTACGATATTTAGGAGTTCAAAACGATCAAATTCTATTAGTACGCCCGCATCAGTTTTTTATTTCAAGCGAAGGATATGAAGGTAAAATAACACATTCATTCTACAACGGGCGTGTTTATATTTTAAAAGTGTTGTTTAAAGATGTTATTCTTACTATAGAATCACGTGAGCGTTTACAAGGTGTTATTCGGTTTTTAATTAGGTAATTTTCTGATTAGTATGTTTATAAAAAAAAAATATTTTAGCAATATAAAAACTAACTTCAGTAAAGTAACGCATAAATTTATATCTTTAAAATATAAAAGATAGTAATGAAAAAAAGCGTAGTTTTTATGGGTATGGTTATGGCAATCATTATGGTGATTATGGTGCCGTTGTTAGCCTATTTGTTTACCCATAAAAGTTGGTTGATTAGTTTAAGTGGAAAAAACGAATTAGGCGATGCTATTGGTGGAACCACAGCACCTATCATAGGAATTTGCAGCGTAGTTTTTACCTTTATGGCATTTTATATTCAGTATGAATTTAATAAAAAACAAAGCGAAATTTTACAACTACAGGTAAAAATAAACATTCGGCAGTCGTTAGAACCATACTTTATCTATTTGATAGACAGTTTAAAAAAGTTTAAATTAGAAAACAATTCTCATAAAAAAATCAATTATAAAGGTGATTATATCGAACCTGTTAATCCAACCGATGCTATTAAGCTAAAGTATCAAGTTTCAAACCTTTTTGTAAGTATTCTTGATTTTAAAACAGATCATCATACCATAAAAAATCTACAGTTAAGCGATTTGTTTACCTACGAGAAAGAAATTGCTTTTAACGAAAATGTGATTGATGACTATGTTTTTCATGTTAATACCATTTTTAAATTTTTGGGCTACAACATGGAAATTGATAATGGTGCCGATAAAAATGATATTATTGAAGAATTTTTATTCAAGTATCTGTCAAGCTTGTCCGCCAACGAAATTCATTTTAATCTGTATTATTTATTGCTTTTTCATGCCGATTTGGCTGTAAGTTGTAGAAATATCGTTTTAAAATCGATTGAGAATTTACCAGCCGATCGAAAAAAACAATTTTTGTCAGACATTTTTCAATACAAAATCAACGGATAGTTTTTGGTATTACGCAGTACTTTATGTTGTTGTTACATAATATTAATGCTATTTTTGTGATCAAAAGAAAATTCAATGACCCGTATTATTTTTGCCCTATTTTTTTTATTGATTCCTTGTTTGTTTTATGCCCAAACCAAACCATCTAAAGAATATCTAACTCATTTAAATGCCGCTAAAAGTCACAATGTTGGTTTGGTGAAAGATAAAACGTATTTAAACAAACTAACCAAACAAGGTAAACTAGTTGCCATTAAACAGCGAGGTTACGGATATCGTATTGATCGTTTAACACACAGTCATGCGTATTTGGTACCTAAAGGCAGAACAATTTTAAATGCTATAGCTCGAGATTTTGTGAAAGCTGCCGGACAGAATTTTTTTGTAGTAACATCGTTAACAAGAACCGAAGCAGATCAAAAGCGTTTACGCCGTGTAAATTCTAATGCGTCATCTAATGATAGTTCGCATTGTTTTGGTGGTGCGATCGATATTTCATATATTCGTTTTAATCACAAAAAACAAGTGAATACAAAACTCGAAAAAAAATTAGAAGCCGTTTTAAAACAATACCAATCAGCAGGAAAAATATATTTTGTAAAAGAACGGCACTCGCGCTGTTTTCATATAATTGTAAGATAAACAATGTTTAAAGGTTAAATCAATGCTATGGATTTACATTCGGGTATGCCATTTTGGGTGGTTTTAAATCCCCTGTACAATTATTATCATCCGCTTAAAAATAATATCGAAACCCATACTGTTATTGTTGGTTCTGGTATTACCGGCGCTTTGGTGGCACATACACTTTGCAGTTTGGGTGTAAAATGTATTGTGGTAGATAAACGTACAATTGCTACTGGAAGTACCGCTGCATCTACTGCACAATTACAATATGAAATTGATGTGCCTTTGGTTGAACTTACCGAAAAAATTGGAGAAAAAAAGGCAGTTGAAGCTTATAAATGTTGTTTACAGTCGATCACCGATGTAGAAAATGTTTTTAAATCAATAGGAAAAAATCCTGATTTTAAACGTGTACCAACCTATTTATTGGCATCTAACAAATCTGGCGAAAAATTG
Organism: Paenimyroides ummariense; assembly: GCA_040391585.1. Lineage (GTDB taxonomy): Bacteria > Bacteroidota > Bacteroidia > Flavobacteriales > Flavobacteriaceae > Flavobacterium > Flavobacterium ummariense_A. Next base: position 29,175 of record JBEBXO010000026.1, read on the forward strand.
CTGGAAAAAGAATTTAAAGCGAGAAAAGATGCAAAAATTCCTGTAAAATATTTAGAAAATAAAGCTGTAAAAACTGATTTGGGTATTGATGCCTTGGCTGCTTTGTATAATAATACATCTGCCCAGCTTGATTGTTACAAAGGCGCAACCTATATTTTAGATCATTATTTGCAAAAAAAACAGCTGCAACTGTTTTCGCATACGTTGATTAACGAGTATGTTGAAACAAAAACGGGTTACGAATTGCTTACAGAGTACGGTACTAAAATAAGCTGTAAAAAGGTAGTAATAGCTGCAGGTTATGAAGCTGGTGAGTTTCTTCCTAAAAAAGTAATGGATCTGCTTTCTACTTTTGCCATTGTTTCGCATCCTGTTGATAAAGAATATATCTGGAAAAATAACGCTTTAATTTGGGAAACCAAAAGCCCGTATTTGTATATGCGTACCACTAGCGACAACCGAATTATTGTAGGTGGTGAAGACGAAGATTATAATAATGCCGACAAGCGTGATGCTGTATTGAATAAAAAGGCAAAAACTTTAGAAAAAAAGTTCAAAAAAATGTTTCCCGAAATTCCTTTTGTGACTGATATGTCTTGGGCGGGAACTTTTAGTGCAACCGCAGACGGATTGCCGTACATTGGCGAATATCCTAACAAACCAAATATGTATTTTGCTTTGGGTTACGGCGGCAACGGTATTACTTTTAGTATGATTGCTGCGCAGGTAATTGGTAACTTAATTACTGGCAAAGCTGATACGCGCGCCGAATTGTTTGGTTTTAATCGAACAAAGCTTTAAGTAGATATCAAAATGGCAGCTCGCAAACCTAAAAAATACGTGCGCAAACGTGCGCCTAAAAAGAAAAAGATTGCTGCTTGGAAATGGCATCTTTTGGCGTATGCGTTGCTTATTTTTTCGTTTGTGATTTTTCATTACCGCGACGGTATCGGCTATTTTGTGACAGATTTATATGAGCGAATTTTTAAGAAAGAAGACAGTAAAGAAGTAACCGTTCACGATTTCCGTGCGATGGAAATTTTAGACAAGCACAACGATCATTTGTTTGGATTTGATGTATCGCATTATCAGTATGATATTAATTGGAGAGAAATTGATTCTTTATACGGAAAATTTGCGATTGATTATGTTTTTTTACGATCAACCATGGGAACCGATGGGGTAGATACCAAGTTTGTTTACAATTGGAAAAAAGCCAAAAGCAGATTGTTGGTTCGCGGAGCCTATCATTATTATCGCCCTGATGAAAACAGTACGCTGCAAGCATTAAACTTTATTAAAAATACCCCTTTAGAACCTGGAGATTTTTTTCCTGTGTTGGATATTGAGGAACTTCCAAAAGAACAATCGAAAGAAAAAATGCGCGAAGGGTTGAAAAACTGGCTGCTTATTGTAGAAAAGCATTACGGTGTAAAACCCATTATTTATTCGGGTGCCAATTTTTACCAACATCATTTAAAAGAACATTTTCCCGAATACAAAATCTGGATTGCCAAATACAGTTTGTTCAGCGAAAAAATGAATGACGATTGGCATTTTTGGCAGTTTACTGATAAAGGCACCGTAAACGGAATTGAAACTAAAGTAGATTTAAATATTTTTAAAGGCGACCGCTACGATTTAAAACAGTTTGTTATTCAGTAGGGAATCGGTTTGTATTTCGTAACACACGATTTGTGTTGCTACTAACTTGATTTGTGTTACTCTGAATTATTACCGATAACTATGGTTTTTCAAAATAAAAAATGTTAAAATTCTCACTGTTTTTTT
>JBEBXO010000027.1:0-30941 GCA_040391585.1 Paenimyroides ummariense
AAATTAAATCCAAATAAATTAAAGAAGTCGTTTCTGTATCCTTCAATATCCGAAACCTGTTCTAAATTTTCTGTAGTAGCTTGTTTCCATAATTTGTCGACTTCCTGCTGAACATCTTCGCGCATTTCCAAATCATCAATTCTAATTCTTCCTTCAGCATCTAACGGAATTGTTCCATCTGCAGTGTACAAACGCTCGTTAAACAAACGGTACATTTGCTCGATAGTTCCTTCATGAATGCCTTTTTCTTTCATTACTTTATATAAAAGTGAAATGTAAAGTGGCACTACAGGAATGGCCGAACTAGATTGTGTAACCAATGCTTTGTTTACAGAAACGTAAGCTTCACCGTTTACATTGTTTAAAATGTTGTTTATGGTGGCTGCTGTAGCTTCTAAATCGTTTTTAGCCTGACCAATGGTTCCGTTACGGTAAATAGGAAAAGTTAATTCTGGACCTATGTACGAATAAGCAACCGTTTTAACTCCGTTAGCCAAAACACCTGCTTTTTGTAGGTCTTCCATCCAGAATTTCCAATCTTCACCACCCATTACAGCGATTGTGTTGTCTATATCTTCTTGAGATTCAATTGGTGCAATAGAAATATCTGAAACTACACCTGTATGAAAATCGACCGTTTTATTTGTAAATGACTGACCAATTGGTTTTAAAACCGATGCGTAGGCAACACCCGTTTTAGGATGTGTTCTACGTGGCGATGCTAAACTGTAAACTACTAAATCTACCGTTCCTAAATCCTTCTTAATCAATTCTATGGTTTGCTGTTTAATTTCATCAGAAAAAGCATCACCGTTTATTGATTTTGCATACAAGCCAGCGTTTTGAGCTTCTTTTTCAAAAGCAGCAGAATTATACCAACCTGCAGTTCCAGGTTTGCCTTCGGCAGCAGGTTTTTCAAAGAAAACACCAATTGTTGCAGCACCCGATCCAAAAGCGGCAGCTATACGTGAAGAAATTCCAAAACCGGTAGAAGCACCAATTACCAACACTTTTTTAGGTCCGTTTTTTATTTCGCCTTGAGATTTAACGTAATCAATTTGATTTTTTATGTTAACCGCCGTTCCGTCTGGATGCGATGTTAAACAAATAAAACCTCTTGTTCTTGGTTTAATAATCATTTTGCTATCTTTTAATTATTTTGAATCTTATTTAAGCATCAAATTTAACTATTTATATCTTATTTTAAAATTATATTTTCTCACTTAAAATATAAAAGAAATGTGTTTTACTTTTTTAAATAGCTACAATAGATTCTAGTAGATGAATTGATACCGACAAAAAGTTATATTGGAGAAAAAGGTTTGAAAATAATTTTGTAATTTTTGTTGCGCAAGGCATAAATTGTTAATAGAAATATAACAAACAAACTTAAATACATCATTAAGGTATAATAATCCATAATTGATCGCATGAGGATTTGATTATCAATCATTTTCTTTATTAATTTTTCACTGATGCTTTCTTGCAGATTTTTCTCTAAACCGTGCTGCGCTACATAATTTGTAATTTCGGTTAGTTTGGCTTTGTAGAAACTGTTATTGGCTGTAATGTTTTCTAAAAATCTGTTGAAGTGGTTGTTGTAATAATAAAGCGTGAAATATTTTATTAATACGCTGCTTGTAGTATAACCCGCAAAACGTATAATTAAACAGAACGCAGCTGCCGATGATGTTAAATGGTAATTTACCACACTTAAACAATGCAGTATAGTTGGAACAATAATGACACCTATACCCAAACCATGTAAAAACATAGGAAAAAAATAATAATAGTCGTTTCCTGAGCTGTACATTAAAAAACGCATAATAAAATGGTAGCTAAACAAGCATATAAATCCTAAAAACCAAAGTAAAATAGCTTGCTTTTTATAAATCAACCAACAGGCAGAAAGAACAATACCCAATACAATACCTGATAAATTAAAGGTGTACATAAAAGAGATGTGTTTAGGATCTAACTTTAAAATTTGTTTAAAAAAACTGCCCGAATAAGAAAAAGAAAACCGTTCAACGTACATTATGTACAGCAAACCAAAGCCCCACCAAAATTGTTTTGTTTTAAATATCGATAAATTAATATAGGGTCGTTTTAAATGTAGCTGTCGTTTTATAAATAAGAATAGGCACAAAACAAGTAAAACTGTCAGTAAAACATTTTTTATATTTTGAAACCAGTAATATTGCTGACCGTAAATGCTTAAATATCCTGCGATTGATAAAATGGTGGCTAATAATATAAAGCTCGATGTATCAAGCTGAACCAAAGGAATTTTTTTTACTTGCGTGTTCGCAGACATTGTTATTAAAACCAACATTATGGTTGTAGTGTAAATTATTATGGCACATTGGTAAACAACACCAAAACTAAACTGATCTAAAATATCGGCGGTAATTAAATTGTTTAAAGATCCGGTACACAGCAACATACCAAAAAATAGACTGTAGGTTATTTCTTTTGCCCAAAACGATTTCATGGTTGTCATAACCAAAGACATATATAAGTTTACCGAAGACGCAAACAACATCCCCTGAAAAAAGCGAACAGCAAAAAGCAGGTATAAATTATTAGTACTAAGTAGAATACAACAACATATGAGTTGTAAAACCTGAAAATATATAAAGTATTGTTTTGACGTTAAATAGGCATAAAATCTGCGTTCTAAAATGTAAAACGAAGCAAAACCAACATAATACAAAGAAATCATATATTGAAGGTCGTTCACTTCTATTCCGTAAAAACTCGCTGCCATTTCTTCATTGGCAACAGGTAAAAAGAAAAGAATTAAATTGGGGATCAATAAAAAAAATAAAATACATTTTTCTGCAAAAGGATGTACCCATGTTTTAAATAAAGTCATGATTTAGTTTTTGTGTAGAATAGAAACTTCTACATTCATGCCCGATACCAATTCTTTTAAAGGCAATTTATCTGTTTTAAATAATTCTATTTTAACAGGTATGCGTTGTACAATTTTTACAAAATTTCCTGTTGCATTGTCTGGTGGCAACAATGAAAAACTAGCACCTGTTGCAGGAGAAAACGCTATTACTTTTCCTTTAAACGATACATTTGGAAAAGCATCGACAGTAACAGTTACCGTATCATTTAATTGAATGTTTTTAATTTGCGTTTCTTTAAAATTTGCAATTACCCATTTTGGGGTTTCATTATTTACAATGTAAAGTAACGGATCTCCGGGATTAACCATTTGTCCTTGTTCTATTTTGCGTTTTCCTAATTTTCCGTTGTAAGGTGCCGTGATTACGGTATAATGAACATCGATATTTTTTCGTTTTTCTAAATCGGTTAACTTGTTTTTTTCTGCTTTAATCACATTGCGTTCTTGTAATAAATCATCAATTTTACTTTTAGCGACATTATAGTGCAGTTCGGCTGTAGTTAATTCACTTTTAAAAATATCGAGATTAGATTTTATTTCTTCTAGTTTTTGTTCAGTTGCCGATTTTTCATCAAACAATTCCTTGTATCTATTGTACTCTAACTGCTGTTTCCATACTTTTGCTTTTAAAGCTTCAATGCTTTGTTTTGCTTCTAAAGCTTCGTTTGTCAAGGTGTTTTTTCTTTGTATTAAAACCTGATCTAAAGCAGCTTGTTTGTTTACTTCAAAAGTAATCTGACTGGCATCTAAAAGGTATTCGCTGCGATCTATAACTAGTAAGGTATCTCCTTTTTTAACTTCGTCAAAATCATTAAATCTTACCTCTTTAATATAGCCGCCTACCCGCGAAATTACAGGATTAATGTATTCTGATATTTGTGCATCGTTGGTGGTTTCGTGATTCAAATAAAATAAAAAGGTTTTAATACTCCAAAAACTAACTACAATTACAATAAACCAGGCTATAACGCTTGTAAAAAAAACGGTTTTATTCTTTATTTTAAATTTCATGGAATTATAAATTGCCTTTAGCGAATAATAAGGCGTAATACGTTTTAAAAACATTTATATGGGCTTGTTTAAGTTCAAATTTAGCTTGTAGGGTTAACAAATTAGCGTCTAATAAATCGGTAATTAAACTGCTTTGAGAAAAATAGGCGTTTTTTATAATGCGCATGTTTTCTTGTGCGTAGCTTACATTTTGTTCTTTAATTTCAATGTAACTTTTGGCTTCGTTATAATCATGATACTTTTCAAAAAGTAACGATCTTAAATCATCTTTAATTTTTTCATGATGAATATGGGCGGTGTGCTCTTCTGTTTTAGCCATCTTTATTTTGTTTTTGTTATGGTATAAAGATGAAATATTGTAGCTGGCTTTTACACCAATTATACCCAAATTATACCAATTGGCATTGTAGGGATATAAAAATATTTGAGGATTTGAAAATTGAAAAGATCCAACAATCCCCAGTTGCACTGCATTTTCGCTTTTAGTTAACGATACTTTCTGGCTGGCAACTTGTAAATGCAAGGTAGAAATACTTTCGGTATAGGCATTTTTTAAACCATCTTCAACAACTTCTTCCAAACTACTGTTTTCGGTTGGCAGGTCATCTATTTTAGGAAGCACTTCAAAGTAATCATCATAACCTATTAAAACATTTAGTTGCTGGTTAATAATCTTAGTATCGTTGGTAATTTCCAACAGGGTCATTTTTCTTTTAGAAATTTCTAGTTCGGCTCTAATTACATCGCTTTGTAAAACAACGCCTTTGTCGTACAGATGTTTAATTTCTGCTGCTTGTTGTTGTTTTTCTTTTATATCAGCATGTATCAGATCGACCCAGATACGTTGTAGATACAGATCAAAAAATAAGTGAACGGCTTTCAGTTTAACAGTTGCGGTTTGTTCTCTTAACTCGGCTTCTGCTAATTCTTGATCTAATTTTGCAATGCGAATTAAATTTTTGGTTTTTAAACCGTTGTAAATATTGAAATACATATTGGCGCCCGATTGATACAGCGTATGAATAACATCGTGTTGTTCGGGTTTATTCAATAAACCATTGCTGTAAACAGGCATGTTTGATGCTTTATCTGCCTCTGCAAATACACTTAAATTTGGTAATAGCTGTAATTTAGCGTCTTGTACACCAAATTTTTTAGCTGTAACAGTAGCTTCTTGAATTTTTATATCTCTACTGTGTAATTCTACCATTGATAGAATTTGCCCTACAGCCAGCGAATCTTTTGCTGCTGCTTTTACGGTTGAATAAGTCATACATAAATAAATTGTAAGACTTATTACGGAGTGTTTTAATAAGTTCACCGATTAATTTTTTCATAAACACTGCAAAATTACCATCTTTCGCACATCAAGCATATTCAATAATTGTCAATTTTTTGTTGGTTCTTGCCAAATACACCTACCTTTGCATTATGAGTTTATTAGATAATTTATTAGAAATCGATTTAAATCCGGCTTTTGCTTACATTGTACACGAAAAGTTTGAACGTAAATTCAATCAGCATCAGCATAAAAAAGGACAGTTAAGTTTTGTAGAAGACGGTATTGCGTATTTAACCATAGAAAACCAACATTATATTGTGCCGGCTAAACATTTTTTCTGGATACCTGCCAATACCGTGCATCAGTTAAAGGTATCACATTCTGCAACCCAATTGCATTCTATGTATGTTCAACCTATAAATGGGGCGTTTTTCGAAAAATTCGGCATTTATCCTGCCACAAATCTAATTATACAGCTTATTAAATTTACAGAAAGGTGGAACCGACAGTATGTGTATTTAAATCAGCCTTTTACAAGTGCATTGCAATCGCTTTTCGAAGTAATTACCCTGCAAGAAAACTCGGTATATATAAAACTGCCTATTGCTAACAGCGAAGTTATGGAGTCAATTGTAAATTACATTCAAACCAATTATAATAAGCCGCTGCAATTAAAAGATATGACCGATAAGTTTAATATGAGCGAACGATCTTTTTGCCGTTTATTTAAAAAAGAATTGAATACAACGTTTTTACAGTACTTAAAAACTTTCAGGGTAATTACTGCTATTGATCTTTTAGCAAAAACAAACAAAAGTATTTACGATATATCCAATGAAGTAGGGTATGAGTCTGTTTCTACTTTTAGCAATATATTTTTAGATTACACCAATAAAAGACCTCAGGAAATGCGCAATTTCATTCTAAAGTAAATTTAACCCGTAGGGTATTATTAAATAGCCACAGATTCTATGTGGTAAAAAAACAACTATTTGTTTTTCAACTTATAACATGAATCTTTGGTAAACTGGTTTTTTAGTCTGTTTCTTGATCTATAATATCAGATAGATATCTGTTTTCTAAAACCTGAAGTAAGGCGTCTCGTGCCTCTTGAAAAATACCGCGTAAACCACAGGTTGCTTCACAACAATCGTCACAAGTTGCGTAAAAATTCAAACTAACGCAAGGCAGCATCGCTAAAGGTCCGTTTACAACTCTGATAATGGAAGAAACCTTTGTTTCATTGGGATTTTGAGCCAATGTGTAACCTCCAAAACGCCCTCTGTGACTGATTAAAAAACCTGCTTTTTTTAATTCGTGAAAAATATTTTCTAAAAAAGCCTGCGGAATTTTTTTCTCTCTGGAAATGGTGCTCATAAGCACGGGACCGCCTGCCTGATTCTTTGCAAGATACCCTAAAGCTTTTAAAGCATATTTCGATTTTTGTGATAACATATACTAAACGGTGTGTTTACAAAATTAACAATAATTTATTAGTTATAAACTTCATTATTTTGGTGAAGATTTATTTATGTTTACTATTTTTGTGAAGATTAATTTAAAAAGATAAAGTATGTCATTAAGATTAGGAGATGTAGCACCCAATTTTACAGCTGATACCAGTTTAGGAATATTGAATTTATATGATTATTTAGGCGATAGCTGGGGCGTTTTGTTTAGTCATCCTGCAGATTTTACGCCTGTTTGTACTACAGAATTAGGTAAAACTGCAGCGTTGAAAGAAGAATTTGCAAAACGCAATGTAAAACCTATAGCCATTAGTGTTGATGGTGCAGAAAGTCATAACAAATGGATTGAGGATATTAACGAAACACAGGCTGTTTCTGTGCAGTTTCCTATTATTGCAGATGAAGATAAAAAGGTTGCCGAATTGTACGATATGATACACCCAAATGCTAGTGAAACAGCAACTGTTCGCAGTGTATTTATTATCGATTCTGCTAAAAAAGTTCGATTAACTTTAACTTACCCAGCAAGTACAGGCCGAAATTTTAATGAAATTGTGCGTGTAATAGATAGTTTACAATTAACCGATCAGCATAAATTAGCCACACCAGCCAATTGGAATAACGGTGACGATTGTATTGTTACACCTGCGGTTGATACTGCAAAAGCACAACAACTTTTTGGAGAAGTTAAAATAGTGAAACCTTATTTGCGTTATGTGAATCAACCAAAATAAATCATAAAAGCGGCTGTCAATTGACAGCCGCTTTTATATATTAAACTGAATTAAAACGTAGGAAGTTTTTAATTTATCTGTTTGGTTTGTGTGGTAAACTTCTGCAACAACAGCATTGTTTGAAATCCAATAGACCGACTCGTTTTTTACTTTAAAATTGGTAAAGTTGACCAATAATTGTTCTGTAAAATCAAAATCGTTATTTAAGTTTTGTACAATAAATAAGGCTCCAACATCATCATCATTGTAAAGTTGGGCAAAATGTCGGTTGCTTTTGTTGTAAACGGGTAAGCTTTTTGTGTATAACGGCTCAATATCAGATCGGCGTTTACTGTAATAAGCGTAATATTGTTCGCCATCTTCGTGTACTTCAAAAACATATCGTTGTAAAGCGTTGCTGAATCCTTTTAAGGAATAAGTAGGCATACCTTCTTCGGTGTCATTATGCTGGAAAACCTCTATTTGTTCGCCGCTATTTGTTTGAAAAGAATACGTTTTGGTTTCATTATTAAAAGAGATATCGTTGGCTTGCGTTATAAAATTTGTTACCAATTTATTCTTTTGGTTTTTATAGAAATCGGATGATACTAATTTAATCGTGCCATATTTTGAAAAAGATTTGTCTTGATCGTTATAAACACCTTTTAAATTGCTGTATCTAATTTCGCTTAAATCAACAGATTCCAAAGAAAATTCATCTTTCATTTTAAAGTGCTTCTTCTTTACAAAACCTTTATAGCTTAACGGATTATTTCCATATAAAAAATAATTAACTTCATAAAATTCATCTGATTCGTTTACAAGAAAAATTCTTTGTGAAGCCGAATTTTCAATCGTTTTAATCTGACTTTTTACGGTATCTGTCGAAGCAAATAATGTAACTTGTTTGTTGTTTACAAAGTACAATTCGTTTTGTTGCGCATCAAGATCAAAAGGAATTTCTTTAAATTGAATAATGGTTTCAGTTGTAGAAGTATCGGTTTTATTCCCTTCTTTTTTACACGAAATCGTCAAAAGTAAACTAATAACACAACTTATTTTTATAAAGCTATTTTTCATAAATACGTTTTTAATGAACAAAAGCACCTGAAATTAGGTGCTTTTTAGATTATTTTTGGTTTGTTTCGCACCATTTACGTGCGTTTACAAATGCTTCAACCCATGGTGAAACTTCATCTTTTCTTCCTGCAGGGTAGTTTGCCCAGTTCCACGGGAACACCGAACGCTCTATATGTGGCATTGTTACCAAATGTCGTCCTGTTTTATCACACATCATGGCGGTGTTATAGTCCGATCCGTTTGGATTTGCCGGATACGCATCATACGCATATTTTGCAACAATGTTGTATTCGTTTTCGCTGTTTGGCAGATTGAATTTACCTTCACCATGCGAAATCCAGACTCCTAAAGTAGTTCCTGCTAAAGTTGACAACATAATTGAATTATTCTGTTGAACTTTTACCGAAACGAAGTTAGATTCGTGTTTTTGTGAGGTATTATGATGCATTTTTCCATGCACTTCATGATCCGGATTAATCAATTCTAATTCCATAAACAACTGGCAACCATTACAAATACCAACAGACATGGTATCAGGACGTGCAAAGAAATTCTTTAATGCCGTATTTGCTTTTTCGTTGTACATAAATGCACCAGCCCAACCTTTTGCCGAACCTAAAACGTCTGAATTCGAAAATCCGCCCACAGCACCAATAAACTGAATGTCTTCTAACGTTTCACGACCCGAAATTAAATCGGTCATGTGTACGTCTTTTACATCAAAACCAGCTAAAAACATTGCGTTTGCCATTTCTCGTTCAGAATTTGATCCTTTTTCACGAATAATCGCAGCTTTTGGTTTCGCAACTGTTGCATCAATTGTAGGCTTAATTCCTGTAAAATGGAACGGAAAACTAAACTGTAACGGTTGTTTTTTGTAGTTGATTAAACGCTCGCGCGCCATTCCGTTTTTAGATTGTTTTTTATCTAAATAATAAGAGGTAATAAACCAGGTATCGCGTAATTCGTTGATGTTGAAATTGTATAAATCTTTACCGAAGAATACTTTTAATTCGTGACCTTCTGATGGAACACCGATTTTTACAAACTCGATACCGTTTAACGACATTTTATTTTCAAAAGCTACATCGTTTTGTGCCTGTAAAACAACTGCAATGTTTTCATTGAACAACGCTTTGATTAAGTCTGGTTCGTTTAATCCTGTTAAATCAATATCTGCATCTAAATTGTAGCCTGCAAAACACATTTCTAACAAAGTTGTGATTAATCCACCCGAACCAACATCGTGACCAGCAGCAATTTGATTATCGTTGATTAAATCTTGAATGGTATTAAAGGCTTTTTTGAAATAAGCAGCATCTGTTATTGTTGGAACATCGTTGCCAATTTTATTTAAAACCTGTGCAAAAGATGATCCACCCAATTTAAGTTTGTCTTTAGATAGGTTAATGTAATAAATTGATCCTGCGCCTTTTGATAAAACAGGTTCTACTACTTTTTTAATGTCAGAACAGTTTCCTGCTGCCGATATAATCACGGTCCCCGGAGCAATAACATCGCCTTCAGGATATTTCTGTTTCATTGAAAGAGAATCTTTTCCTGTCGGGATATTAATTCCTAATTCAATGGCAAAATCGGCACAACCTTTTACAGCTTGATACAAACGTGCATCTTCACCTTTATTGTTACAAGCCCACATCCAGTTTGCAGATAATGAAATTCCGCTTAAACCGTCTTTTATCGGTGCAAAAATAATGTTCGATAGTGCTTCACCAATGGCATTTCTGCTTCCAGCAACCGGATCAACCAATGCCGTAATAGGCGAGTGCCCAACGGTTGTTGCAATACCTTCTGTTCCTTTAAAATCAAGTGCCATAACACCTACATTGTTCAAAGGTAACTGTAACGGACCAACACATTGTTGTTTAGCCACACGGCCACCCACACAACGGTCTACTTTATTTGTTAACCAGTCTTTACAGGCAACAGCTTCTAACTGTAAAACCTGATTAAGGTAGTTATAAACTTCTTCTTTTTCGTATTGTAATTCGGCATAATTATAAACAACGGTTTCGTCGTTCATAATTGTTTTTGGCGATGACCCAAACATATCTTCTAAAGCAAAATCCATAGGTTTTGCTCCGTTTGTAGCCGATTCAAAAGTAAAACGGTGGTTATCAGTAACTTCACCCACATTGTACATTGGCGAACGCTCACGGTCTGCAACACGCTTTAATGTATCAATATCGTTTTTACCAATAACCAATCCCATGCGTTCTTGCGATTCGTTACCAATGATTTCTTTTGCCGATAAAGTAGGATCGCCCACAGGTAATTTATCCAAATCAATTAATCCACCGGTGTTTTCTACCAATTCAGACAAACAGTTTAAGTGTCCGCCAGCACCGTGATCGTGAATTGATACGATTGGGTTAATATCGGCTTCTACCATACCACGCACCGCATTCGCTGCACGTTTTTGCATTTCAGGGTTTGAACGTTGAATGGCATTTAATTCGATACCCGATCCAAAAGCACCGGTGTCGGCAGATGAAACTGCTGCACCACCCATACCAATGCGGTAGTTTTCACCACCTAAAATTACTATTTGATCGCCTGCTTTAGGCTCGTGTTTTTTTGCTTGATTTTCTTTTCCGTAACCAATACCGCCCGCCTGCATAATTACTTTGTCGTAACCAATTTTACGGTTATTTTCTTCGTGTTCAAAAGTTAAAACAGAACCAGTGATTAAAGGCTGACCGAATTTGTTACCAAAATCTGAGGCTCCGTTTGATGCTTTAATTAAGATATCCATCGGAGTTTGGTACAGCCAGTTGCGTTCTTTCATACCGTTTTCCCATTCACGATCGTCAACCAAACGTGAATAAGAGGTCATGTAAATCGCGGTTCCTGCCAATGGCAACGAACCCTGACCACCTGCTAAACGGTCGCGAATTTCACCCCCCGAACCTGTTGCTGCACCGTTGAAAGGTTCAACCGTAGTAGGGAAGTTGTGTGTTTCTGCTTTTAATGAAATTACCGAATCAAAGTCTTTTTCTGAATAAAAATCAGGTTTATCGGCAGAATTAGGAGCAAATTGCGTTACGCGTGGTCCTTTTACAAAAGCCACATTATCTTTATACGCCGAAACAATTCCGTTTGGATTGGTTTCAGACGTACTTTTAATTAATTTGAATAACGAAGTTGGTTGCTCTACACCATCGATTACAAAAGTTCCGTTGAAAATTTTATGACGACAGTGTTCTGAATTTACCTGTGAAAATCCAAAAACTTCTGAATCGGTTAATTTTCGACCAATTTTGTTGGCAACATTATTTAAATAATCAACTTCTTCATTGCTTAAAGCCAAACCTTCTTGCTGGTTATAAGCAGCAATATCTTCAATTTCTAAAACAGGCTGTGGTTCAATATTAACCGTAAACATGTCTTGCGTTAAAGACGAATATTTTTGAGAAATCATCGGATCGAAATCGCTGAAATCTTCTTCTGTTTTGTAGAATTCTTCAATACGGATAATTCCGTTAATACCCATATTCTGCGTAATTTCTACTGCATTGGTACTCCAGGGAGTAATCATTGCGGAACGCGGGCCAACGAAATTTTGAGTTATTGAAGGAGTTTCTATTTGTGTAGCATTGCCAAACAGCCAATTTAGTTTAGCTACATCTTCTGTGTTTAACGGAATGGATGTTTGTACAGCGTAAACCGTACCAGATGCATTTTCAAAAAATTGAATCATCGTTAAAAAGTTTGTTGTTGTGTTATTTGAAAATAAAGAACAAAATTACTACTAAAAATTCATATTAGCAACCCGTAATTCACTATAAAATATCTATTGATACACAGATTTATATATTTTTTTACCACAATAGAAAACACAGTTATTCACGGATTTATTAGCAAGTTATAGACAACAAAAGGAATCATAGTTTTTATCATTGATAAAATATAGTCAAGCTATGTTTATTTTGTAAAAGACAAAACTATGTAACCTAAAATTTGTTCAACAATAAAACAGAATCTATGTGGTGAAAAAAATAACTATTTTTTTTGTTAGTTACGCATAAATAGATAATCTGCTACAGCTATTAGCAATATTAATCTACCGAAGAACTTACGTGTTGGTAAGCACCTAAATCGGCCGATGTTAACCTGCTGTTTCCTAATAAATCTTGAGGTACTTGTTGTGCAAAAAACAGATTTCCGAAATTAATCAAAGATGTAGCTTTGTCGGTAATCATGAGTTCGTTTTTGGCAGTACTTAAAAAATAAGGCTGGTATTCACTGAAGTTTTTAGCAATTAAACAGTTGCTGAAATAGGTTGTATCACTGAAATTATACGGAAAACTTGCGGTGTTGTATCGGTTGGCTGAATTCAAAAATTTCACCAGACAATTTTCAAATTTAAACGTAAAATTAGTTTCTTTATTTGCAGGCGTCATAAGTAACGATTCGCTTGCATTTCCGTAAATAATACTGTTTTTAAAGTGCGCATTCAATGCAAAAGCATTCGTTCCGTCGCCATTGTTCATAATCACCGCTGTTTGATTTTGTCGGCTCCAAAAGTTAGCAAAAGTACAGTGCGTAAAATCGTAGGTTCCGCCATTTGTAATAACCAAGCCTGCCACACCACAATTGTTGGTAACTATGTTTTTTCCCGATACATTCGCGGTAGCCAATAAAAGTGCCGCTTGTTCACAGTTATATATTTGAAGATTTTCTAATAAAGCCGTTCCGTTATTTGCATTGATTAATAAACCGTTAACAGCGTTTTTAATGATCGCATTTTTAATGTTGAGATTGCTGTTCTGACCTATTAAAATACCAGACCATTGACCCGGAGTATCTTCAAAATTAGGTTCTAAACGATCGCCTTGAAATACTATTGGAGTTTCAATTGAACCTTGAGCATTTATTGTTGATGTTGGGAACGAAACCAAAGCAGAATTTCTGTGGAAATGAATTTCGGTTCCTGTAGAAATATTCAATGTTTTGTTAGGCGGAACAGCGGCGTATCCGTAAATAACATAAGGTTTGTTATTGTTCCATTCTAATTCGTTACCGTTTGTGGCATCGTTTTCATCTAAAAAGAAACCGTAAATTTGTTCGTCGTTTATTGTGATACTTTCGTAAGAACCGTTTTGAAATTTCTGCGGATAAAGAAAAACAGCATCTTTTACCAAAGTAACCAAATCTACTTTTTGCTGATTGCTTCCTGCCTGAAACAGAATTTCATCGGTATATAAAAACTCTTTGCCGTTGGTTTGTTGTTTGATGTCAACCGTGGTTTCAACAAAAACAAACATACTGTCTTTTGCTAAAAGCTCTATATTTTCAAAACTTTTTCCAGGCATTCCATCAACCATTAACCGGAAGTTGGAATTATCGCCTTTACCCAATCTAATCGACGGTATTTTAATGTCTTTGTTGCTGTTGTTGTAAACTTTTAAATTGTAAGTACTTGAACCGATGTTCGAAAAAATAGTGTCTAAATAAACGGTGTCTTTAGAAAAAGTTAGTTCGGAACCGGTTGCAGGTTCAAAATTAAAATCATCGCGGCATGAACACAAAGTTACAATAGTTAGGATGAGTAATATATTGTATATGAATTTCATATTTAACAAATTAAGTAAACTCTAAATTAAGCTAAAATATTTTTTAACCAAATAGTAATGTGATATTTGTTTCGAATTTCCGGAGCTATTTCGGTAAAAGGTTTTTCAAAAAAAGAATTTGGAATTTGAATATTATCGAAATCATCAATAACAAATATATTGTCTTCGTTATAAAAGTCGAATTGTTTTATGGATTGATTATTTGTAATTAATTTGCGTTTTAAACCAAGAGCTTCATAAGGTCGCATAGATAAACCTTTTTGATTTGGATGAGCAATATCTATTACAACTTTTGTGTTTTCTACATACTTGTTTGCTTCAAAGAAAGGTGTAAATTCCCTAGTGATTTCTATTAAATCATTTGAAAGCTTAACATTTTTCTTTCCAACAAGTAAAGCTTTGACATTTAGTTTTTTGTTGTTAAGGTAATTTGTGATTTTGATTAAATTATTGATTCTTGAATCATGTGATCCAAAAAAGAAAGCATCATAATTGGGTAGTGCTTCAGTTTTATTATTGATAAAAAAATTAGAAATTAAGCGTAAATTATATTTTCTAACATCATCATTTTCAAAACTTAATTTATCATTAAAATAATACATTGTATCTTTTAACTTTGGGATTTTATCAAAGCTATCCCAATAAACTGCTTTACGGCTTGGTATTGTATCTTTAATGTTCTTTAAAATCGATTCATCAATTAAATCAGGTCTAAAAAACAAACATGCATCATAAGGTGCATTTTGCTTAATTTGATTTAATTGCTCATGTATTTTCCATTTATCTTTTAGTTTTTTATTTAAAAAAGTTTTTGAAAAAAAGTTGAGAATTCTCTCTTTTAGATTTTTGTATTTATAATTAGAATTGTTGAGAACAACAATATCATATTCGTTTAGCTCATTTAAATGCGTTAAAATAACCTTATCTATATTAAAATGGTTAGGCGCAAAAAATAATATTTTCTTTTTCATTATTGAGGTATTTTTATGCCAAATATTTTATAAATCCAATTTTCTAATGTATAGTTATTATAGATGTTTTCGTCAATAGGCTCATAAGTTTTTTTAAGGAAATCACTTGGAATAGATGGTTTATTTTTATCAATAACTAATATGTTATTTTCATTGTAAAAATCATATTCTACAATAGATTTATTTGTTGTGATAATCTTTTTTTGGAGTGCTAATGCTTCGAAAATTCTAAAACTTAATCCGTTTTGATTATTCCGCACCAAATCTAAAAGAATCTCACTGTTTTCCATTTTAGTAAATATTGTTTCGAGTGGAATTCTATTTTTAAAATAAATTAATCTGTTATTGTACAGCTTTCTTTTTTTACCATAAATGTAAAACTCAAAATTTTTGAAATTATTGTTTTCAAATATATCTGCTATATTACTAAGGGTTTTAATTCGGTCTTTACTAAACGATTGAATTGTAAACGATTTTATTGGATTACTCTCGCTTATTTGATGTTTCGGTAGATAAATAAAATTTGTAATAAATTTTAAATTATGATTCGCACAATCTTTTTTATCAAAAGAATAAATTTCATCAAAATAATTTAAAAACTCATTTGGTATTGGTAGTTGTGCATAACTATCATAATTATAAGCAATTAATTTTTTTGATTTTTTTCTAACTTCCTTTAAAACAGTATGATTAAAATGTGCAGGGTCTACAACTAAAGTTATATCTTGAATATCATTAGAAATTTTGTCTAATATAAAATTTGTTTGTTTTATTTTTTTTAAATTTTTCTTTATAAATGTTTTGCTTAAAAAGTTTAAAATTTTTTCACTAAAGTTTTTATACTTATACTTAAACTCGGCACTATTAATATAATTTGTTTCGATGTTATTCGATATCAGTTTCTCAGCTGTTTTTTTATTAAACCCATACAGATCTAAACTTAAAATTGTTATTTTCATAAATTATAAATTAGTATAAAAATTATAATAATTTTCTTCTAAGTTTTTTAAATCAAACTGCGATGTAACTAAATCGAATGAATGCTTTTTGAATTTATTTGCGGTATCTGGTTGTTCTAGCAATAATAAACATTTTTCGGCTAAAAGATTGGTATCACCAATTTCTGTCAAATAACCGTTAATTCCGTCTTTTACAACTTCTGGAATTCCACCTGCTTTTGTTGATACAATAGGAATTTTTGAGGCAAAAGCTTCGTAAATGGTTAAAGGCAGTCCTTCGGTAATCGATGTCATTAATAAAATATCAAATTCTTTTAAATAATCGGCTACATTAGTTTTAAAACCTAAAAAACAGACAATATTTTCTAGTTGCTTTGTTTGTACTAATTCTTTTAAAATAGTTTCTTCAGATCCGGTTCCAAGAATAACAAACCGCACGTTTGAATTTTTTTTAACTACTTTTTCAGCGGTATTTATAAAAGTAACTAAATCTTTTTGTTTTGCTAAAGAAGATATGTTTCCTATAATTTTTAATTCTTTAGAAAGATTTAGTTCTTTATGAATTAAACCGGTCTTGCTTTTATCTGCAAATTCCGAAACATTAATGGCATCGTAAATTGTCAACAGTTTCTCTTTAGGGATATTTATGTCGACAAAAATTTTTTCAACTGCTTTTGAAACGGAAACAATCTTGAAAATATATTTATTGTCATATTTCAGTTTTTTGAAAAAATTATTTTTAATTGTATTGTTTCTTTTGCGGCTGTAAACAATCTTTATATCTTTTTTTACAAGTGCTTTGGCTATGATTGCAGCAGATAACGCACTTGAATCATGAATGTGTAAAACATCAATATTGAATTTTTTTACACATTTTATAATTGGTTTTATTAACGATAAAACTTTGTTTTTTTTTGTGTAGGCAATTACTTGTGCTTTATCATTTAAGGCTTTTTTATACAGAACAGAGTTTTCAGGGCACAAAATATATTGGTCTAATTCGCCATACTTTTTTAAAAGGTTGTATATGGTGTACATTTGAGCATCACCTCCGCGCCATTCAACAATTGATGTTACATTTAAAATATTCATGATATATATTTAGACCAAAATTTTACGACTCCCTTTTTATTAAATCCATGACAGGCAAACGGTAATTCACCATTTAAAATCCCAAAAGCTACTTCGGGCTTTCTGTCTACACAAAAACATAAGGCCGTTTTATAATCAGGCTTTGAAAACGAATATTTTTGCGGAACAAACAATGACCAGAAAACGTCTTCTATATGATAATTTTCTTTTTCTTTATTTGAAAGAAAGCAAGCTATTTGTTCTTTTTCTTTTAAAGAAACAGTGTAAAAAAGTTCTGTTTTCCGCAATGAAAAACCTCCGTTTCCAACTTGATTTATATGATTGTACAATCGTTGCTTTAACCCGATTTTTTTCTTTATTTTATTAAAAACAGATCTTGATTTATGGTTAAAAAATACTTTCTTACTGTCTAGCCATGGGGCTCCAATGTAATCAAATCCTTTTGAAATCCACAATGACAATTCGTTTTTAAAAATATAGGCATCGGTTTGGCAGATAAGCATATATTCATAATTTAAAAAAGTTTCATAGAAATGCGATGAAAGTAATAATTGATTATAGCCGTTTATAGATTTAAAAAAATGATCTTCAAATCTGCAGATTTTATAATTAAATTGAATTTTATATTCTTTAAGGAAATCAATATCTAAAGATTCGGGAGCAATAAATATAATAGGAAAATTTTTAAGGTGCTGATTTACACTTTTTAATGATTTTTTTTCAAAATCATCAAAAAACGCTCTGTATATAGGAATTAAAATAACTACTTTTTCTGCGTCATTTTTCATTAAGCAATAACATTTTCATACAAATATATATATTATTATATAATTGGAAAGCTATAATGTTGGTGTTTGTCAACATTTGTTAAATAATATTCCAAAGAGATTGCTATTATCGTTATTTTTGTAAGTGTAATATTAAGTTATGTATATCCCGAATGAATCCTAATAAATCATTTTTTGATCTTTTGTAATTCCAACCAAAAAGATCTGTTGATAATTAAAGATTCTTCACTTCACCGCATTACATTCAAAATCACAAAATGACCAATTATGAATGATAGCGGATAATCAAATATGAAATTAAATGAAGTTTATAATTAATCGAAATTTTAATAAAGAACAATCCGAAATTGAAAGTTTTATTTCAAACTTTGATGTTGATGGAAAATTATTGGTTAAAGGAAGCCGAAATACCATTAAAATTTTCCCTTTAAACAATTTGTTACTAAATATTAAAGCATTTAAAAAGCCTAATTTACTGAATGCTTTTGTATACAGATTTATTCGCGATTCTAAAGCAAAACGTTCGTATGATTATGCTTTGAAATTATTAGATAAAAATATTGGAACGCCGCAACCCATAGCATATGCTGAATATAATAATGGAATTGGTTTAGGTAAAAGCTTTTACGTTTGCCAACATATTTCTACAGAATATACCTACAGAGATTTGGTTGAAAACCCCAATTTAAAAAATTACGAAGAAATATTACGTGCATTTACACGCTTTTGCTTTAAGTTGCACGAAGCAGGGGTAGAGTTTAAAGATCACTCGCCGGGAAACACGCTGATAAAAATAAATGAAGATCAGTCGTACTCTTTTTATTTGGTCGATTTAAACAGAATGCAGTTTCATTCCGCTATGACATTCGATCAACGTATGTATAATCTGCGCAGGTTAACACCTAAAAAAGAAATGATTGCTGTTATGGCAAGCGAATATGCGAAGTTGTACAAGCAAAAAACCGAACAAGAAATTTTCGATTTATTATGGAGCCTGACCAGTGAATTTCAAATGAAATTTCATCGCAAACAAAAAATGAAAAAACGTATTAAATTTTGGAAGAAATAACGGTTACTTATTTTGTAATCGTTTCATTTCATCATAACGTTCTTTAATCCCTAAAGCATACACTTTACAAATAATAAATCCCTTTTTACCGTCTAAAAAACCTAATCTGAATAAATAACGGTTTAAAAAGGTGTAAATAGGGTGTAACGTTGCCATAAAACTATTTGGTCTGGTATCGTTATTTGTTTTTTCTATAGCCTTTAAACGGTTGTAGTAAAATACCTTGTCTTTAAAATGCTGATGATGAGCGTATGAATAATGTATCAGATAATTATTTAGAACGCCCACATTGCTGTTAAAGTTTAGTTTTTCATGTACAATGCCCTGATATTTGGCATTTTTCTTTTGAAACAATCTAAGGTTTTTATCCGATTGTAACCCTGAAAAATGAACAGGTTGGTTAAAAAAATAGAATTTTCGTTTTAAGTAGTAACCTCTTTTTGTATTGCCTGAGTTCAAAACAGCTTGAATTTCCTGTTTTAAAGTATCTGAAATACGTTCGTCTGCATCAATAAACAAAATCCAATCGTTTGTTGCATAATCTATGGCAATATTGCGTTGGTCTGCAAAATTATTAAACCTATGCTGGTACACTTTAACGTTAGGAAATTCGTTAAGTATATCTAAGGTTTTGTCGGTACTAAAAGAATCAACAACAATAATTTCATCTGCAAAATCTAAATTATGCATAAGATCCCTAATGTTTTTTTCTTCATTGAGGGTAATAACTAAAGCAGTGAGTTTATTATTGTTCATTAATCAAATTACTTTTGATAAAATGGGTTAGCAAATCTCCGAAAAAATCTGGTAAAAATAACTGGTAAAGGTTATTGTTTTCTTTTTTTATTTGTTTTAAGGTTTTGTCTGTAAAATATTCTGGTTTATAATCTTTTAAATGAACCGATAAATGCTTTTTACCGTCTTCAAACGTATTCCATGCTTTTTTCTCAATCCACGGAGAGAAAATTATAAAGGTGGGTTTGTTTAAGGCTTTTGCCATATTCATTGTACCTCCATCGTTACCTATTACTAAGCTGCATTGGTTAAGTAATGCTAATAAACCACGTAAGCTGTTACCTAAAACATTAAAAAACACCTTTTTTTGGGTAGCAGCAGAACATAAATTTAAAACTTTTTTTGCAGTTTCAATCTGGTTTGGAATATAGTTGAATAAAATTTGCACATTGTTTTCTGCAACTTTATCAACCACCCGTGCCATGTGAGCAATAGGGTAGGTTTTTGTATCATTGCTACCAATAATATTAAGCATTACAATTGGTTTTTGCAGGTCAACGTTGTTTTCTTTTAAAATATTTATTGCATGCTCGTTTTCCGCATCGGTGATTTTTA
Source organism: Paenimyroides ummariense (assembly GCA_040391585.1). GTDB lineage: Bacteria > Bacteroidota > Bacteroidia > Flavobacteriales > Flavobacteriaceae > Flavobacterium > Flavobacterium ummariense_A. Next base: position 20,302 of record JBEBXO010000027.1, read on the forward strand.
TGGTGGGATGCGTTACGTACAAATCTTTTGAAATATTTAAAGGATCTAACAACTTTAAGCGATGTTCTATTACCAAACCTAAATTTGTTGTTGCAACATCATGTCTTTCTATTAAATGAGTAAAAAGCAAGTTGGAAATTTTCTTTTTAAACGATATTTTAATTTTTGCGTTTGATAATCCAACAATCAGCCAGCTTTCCAATTTGCTGTAAGCATCAATAATAACATCGTAATTTTCTTCCTTTAATGATAAAGCAAATTGTATCAAAGCCTTTTTGTTAGCCCTGTATTCATTTTTAAAAAAAATAATATTGTAATTTTTGTCGTTTTCAGAAATTACAGGATAAGTATTTTCGTAAATCAGGTAATCAACTTGGGCATTCGGATAGGCTTTACATAGTGTTTCGCACAAAATAGTGCTCACTAAAACGTCGCCAATCATTTTTTGTTGAATTACCAATATTTTTTTCATTCTTTTCACGAAACTTATTTCTACAAAAATATTAAAATACTCTATATTTGCGAGCATGAAACCAAATATTTCAATAATTGTTAGTACATACAATTCGCCCGAATGGTTAAAAAAGGTTATCTGGGGCTTTTCGGTACAGACTTATAAAGAGTTTGAGCTTGTTATTGCCGATGACGGATCTACCGAAGAAACCTCTCAGTTAATCAGACAGATGCAACAAAACGTACCTTTTTCTATTAAGCACGTTTGGCATAAGGACAATGGTTTTCAAAAGACAATTATTCTTAATAAAGCAGTTTTAGAAACATCTGCCGATTATATTATTATGACCGATGGCGATTGTATTCCTCGTAAAGATTTTGTTGAAATACACTACAAATTACGAAAACCTGATACTTTTCTTTCGGGAGGATACCATAAATTATCAATGAATTTATCAAAGTTAATTTCAAAAGAAGATATCCTTTCCGGCAATTGCTTTAATGTGGAATGGTTGATGATGAACGGAATGAAGAAATCGTTTAAAAACAATAAATTAAATTCGTTTGGTTTTAAAAGTACTTTTTTAAACTTTATTACCCCGACAACACCTTCTTGGAACGGACATAATTCGTCGGCTTGGAAAAAGGATATTTTGGTAGTTAATGGTTTTGATGAGCGTATGGAATATGGCGGTGAAGACCGGGAATTAGGTGAACGTTTGGTTAATAATGGTATTAAAGGTAAACAAATGCGTTACAGCACTACCTGTTTGCATTTAGATCATGCACGGGGTTATGTAAACGAAAAAGCACTGGCTGTTAATAAACAAATTCGAGAAAACACTAAAAATACAAAAAGTGTTTGGACAGCCTACGGTATAAAAAAAGGAACTTCTTAAAACGAGCCGTTTAAATTAACATTGCAATATTCAGTCTCAAATCTCAAATCTCAAATCGGAAAAATTCAGCGATTCAACGATTCAACATTTAAACTATTCAACACAACGTGTCCTGGCTACGGAATCAACGATTAAACAATTCTCAAATCCTTTCTAATCCGTGCATCCGTGGCAAAAAAAAGTTATTAAAGACAAATTACCTTATAACCATTTCCCATTATAACCATCTAGCTTTATAACATAACTTATCCCGGATACGTGATCAACTATTCAATACCCGAGCACGAAGTCAATAGTCTGCAAATACATGGAGTAGAGTATGTGAGAAACGAAGCTAATTAATCAGTTTATCATCCAAAACCCAACACCCAACATCCCCACTTACCTTTAGAATAAAAACAAACTATATTAAAAATATTTAGTTCATTATAATACTTATTTAAAATTTAATAGTATATTTGTGTACTAATTAATTACAACATGAACTATAATCTAATTAAAGATGTACTTGATTTAATAGCCGTATACGAGGAAAACAGCAGTTCGTTTTCTAAAGGTAATATAGAGGATTTCAAAAGATGGATTGCTGTAAATTATCCATTAGAAAGTACAGATAACGAACCTTATTGGGAAGGTAAAGAAAAGGGAAGAAGTCCAGAAAGTGTGATTAATACATTGATTGTTCACATGAACAGATATGCTAAAAGTTATTCCAAGTCTGCAATACACGGTTCGGATTTTTCAACGCAGGAAGATTTCATTTACCTGATTACGCTTAAAGCATTTGGCGCAATGAGTAAAATGGATTTAGTAAAGAAGAATGTTCATGAAAAACCTGCCGGAATGCAAATCATCAATAGACTCATTGCACAGGGCTGGGTGAATCAGATTACTTCTGATGAAGATAAAAGAAGTAAAATTTTACATATTAGCCAGAAAGGTATAGAGGTTTTAGAAAATCAGATGGGTAAGATACGACAGGCTACAGAAATTGTAACGGGCGATTTAACACGTAATGAAAAGATGGAGTTGATCCGACTTCTAAATAAGCTCAATGCGTTTCATCAGCCAATCTATGATAAAAACATTGAACCTGAAAATTTATTAAATGAAGTTTTAAAAGATAAATAATGAGCAAAAAAATTGCAATAATCGGTTCCGGTTTTTCCGGATTGTCAGCTGCTGCTTATGCTGCCAAAGCGGGCAATGAGGTTCATGTTTTTGAAAAGCATAACCAGTCTGGTGGGCGTGCAAGACAATTTGTTACCAATGAAGGCTACCGTTTTGACATGGGCCCAAGTTGGTATTGGATGCCCGATATTATCGAGAATTTTTTTAGCGATTTTAATAGTAAAACAACAGATTTCTTTGAACTGATTTCCCTTAACCCGCAGTTTGAAATGATTTTTGAAGAAGATAAAATCAATGTTCCCGAAAGTAGGGAAGCACTCACCGCCCTATTCGAAAAAATTGAAAAAGGAGCAGGTTTTCAGTTGCAACAGTTCATGCAATCGGCAAAATACAAGTACGAAGTGGGTATGAAAGATTTTGTAAAAAAACCATCTTACAATTGGCTGGAATTTGCATCGTTGAAAATAGCCAAAAGTGCCTTGAAATTAGATTTGCTCACAAACTTCAGAACCTATGTTGCCAAGTATTTTAAAAATGAAAAACTGAGAGCCTTAATGGAATTCCCGGTTATTTTCCTGGGTGCTTCTCCACAAAATATTCCAGCGCTGTACAGCTTAATGAATTATGGCGGCTATGCACTGGGAACCCATTATCCCATGGGGGGCTTTTATCAGCTTGTACTGGCAATGAAAGAGGTTGCTGAAAAACAAGGAGCAACTTTTCATTTTAATAAAACCGTGCAAAGTATCAATGCACAGAACGGTAGCGTAACGTCTTTAACAATAGATGGTGAGTCGTTAGATTTTGATGCCGTCATCGCTTCTTCAGATTATCATCACACCGAAACACTATTAGCAGAAGAATACTGCAACTATTCTGAAATTTATTGGCAAAACAGAACCTTTGCGCCCTCTTGTCTGATTTTTTATCTGGGTATTGATCAGATAATTCCCAATCTGAAACATCACACGCTTTTCTTTGAAAATGATCTAAATACGCACATCGATTGTATTTATGAAAATAAAAAATGGCCAGAAAAGCCGTTGTTTTATGTGTGTTGCCCTTCAAAGACAGATGAAAGCGTTGCGCCTAAGGGAAAAGAAAATTTGTTTTTACTGATGCCTTTAGCTATCGGGATAAACGATGAAGAAGCTATCAGGGAAAAGTATCTAAACGAAATGATTACCAGAATTGAAAGGCATACGGGGCAAACCGATTTACGATCTAAAATCGAATACAAGAGAAGTTATTGCGTTAGCGATTTTATTTCAGATTACAATGCCTATGGCGGTAATGCTTACGGATTAGCCAACACCCTGAACCAAACAGCAGTTTTAAAACCTAAGATACGAAACAAAAAACTTAAAAACTTATTCTATACAGGTCAGTTGACCGTGCCCGGGCCGGGAGTACCTCCATCCATAATATCAGGTAAAATTGTAGCCACTGAACTAAATAAATTAAAACGGTAAAATTATGAAACAGCTATTTGACGAACTTTCTTACTCGGTAAGTAAAATTACAACCAAAAAGTACAGCACCAGCTTTTCTTTAGGAATTTTGGCTCTTAAACCATCTATCCGATCTGCCATTTATGCCATATATGGCTATGTAAGACTGGCAGATGAAATTGTGGACAGTTTTCATGGTTACGATAAAGCCAAATTACTCAACCGGTTGAAAGCTGAAACAGAAATTGCGTTGCACGAAGGCATTTCACTCAATCCTATTCTACAGTCTTTCCAAGAAACCGTGAGTGCCTATGGTATCGATAAAAAACTAATCGATCAGTTTTTACACAGTATGGAAATGGATCTGCAAAAAATAGATTACAACTCCGAATTGTATAACGAATACATTTTTGGTTCTGCTGAAGTGGTTGGGTTGATGTGCCTACAGGTATTTACAGAAGGCAACCGGACTGCCTATGATGAATTAAAGCCTTATGCGAGAAAACTGGGGTCGGCTTTTCAAAAAATCAATTTTTTACGTGACTTAAAAGATGATTATCAGATTTTGGGAAGGACCTATTTCCCGAATATTGAAATGAACACTTTTGATAGTGAAATTAAAGATAAAATAGTACGCGAAATTGAAGAAGAATTTAAGGAAGCTTTAATCGGTATCAAAAAACTCCCGAAATCTTCAAGGTTTGGCGTGTACTTAGCGTACAAATACTATGTATCATTATTGAAAAAAATAAAAGGTAAATCCTCTACCGATATACTCAATAAAAGGGTTCGTGTGGCCAATTCCGAAAAGGCGTATGTGGCATTCAAAAGCTACTTAAGATACAGAGCCGCTTTCTTATAAATTAAAGAACAAATAGTAAATAAATACTACTTTCTAAAAAGGTAGCAGGTTACCCCTATGCCTAAACTTAAGTGGTAAAAATATAAGTTTTCAATAAATATTAATTTAAAATTTTATAACCATGAATTATTCAAAAAAAGTTTTAAACCTATTGGCTAAAACCTTAATGGTTAGCCTAACGTTGTTTGCCTTCGCTTCTTGTAGTGATGACGACAATACCATTCTTCCTGCAGAAAATGCAACGATTACAGATGTTGTGGTAAACAATCCCAATTTCAGTATGCTGAAAACGGCAGTAATAAAAGCGGGATTAAACGAAACGCTTGCAGGAAATGGCTCTTTTACTGTTTTTGCGCCAGACAATGACGCTTTTGCTGCTTCAGGAATCAGTACTTCTGATATAGAAAATCTTTCCGCCGAAACTTTAAAGGATATTTTACTGTATCATACCTTAGCCTCAAAAGTAGAAGCTTCCAATGTTCCTGCCGGTCCCAATGCAGCTGTTGAAACGGTAGGCGGAAAATCAATCTACCTTACAAAAAACAGTGCGGGCGTTTTTGTTAATGGCGAAAAGGTAAAACAAGCCGATGTAAAAGCAAGTAATGGTGTTATTCATATCATTACAAAGGTATTAATGCCTCCAACTGGCAATTTAGTGGCTACGGCACAGGCAAATGAAAACCTATCCTTTTTGGTTGCTGCTGTTGTTCGTGCAAGCGAAGGAACTATCAACGTTGCCGAAGTTTTGTCATCAGCGGGTCCGTTCACTGTTTTTGCACCTACAAACCAGGCGTTTATAAACGCAGGATTTCCTAATGTAGCATCCATTCAGGCAGCAGATCCAGATGTTTTAGCTTCTATTTTAACATACCATGCAGTTGCAGCAAGAGCTTTTTCGTCTGATCTAGTAAATGGTGCAGCTTTACCAACAGTAAACGGAGCTAACATCACAGTGGGTTTAGGCAGCACTGCTACAGTGAAAGGAGAAGGGAATAATTCTCCATCTAACATAGTGGCAGTAAATATTGTTGCTACCAACGGTGTTGTTCACATAATTGATCAGTTGCTGTTGCCATAGAAATGCAGACTGACAGTAACAAAGTTTTTGTTTGAGATGAGTCATCATCTTTATAAAGAATGGATAACCTATCAAGCAAAAACTTTTTCTATTGTTAAATTAAAGTAGAATTTTAAAAGCAATGATTAAATACATACCGGTACTTTTATTTTTCGCTGCTTCTTTAATTTTTAACGATTTATATGCTCAAGAACTAGAGTTCATCAGGAAACAGTATCCAAAGGCAATCACAGACCGGGAAAGCTGCAGAGAAATGATAGCGCTGTTAAACAACGAAAAACAGATAAACGTTGTAGCATTAGCCTACTTGGGTGCGTTTGAAACCATTTGGGCAAACCACGTTTTTAACCCTATAAGCAAGCTTAATACCTTTAACAAAGGGAAAAATAAAATTGAAAAAGCCGTTACAAACGAGCCGGATAATATTGAAATACGGTTTATCCGACTTTCCATTCAGCAAAACGCACCGTCTTTTTTAGGGTACGGGTCAAACATAACAGAAGACAAAGCGTTTATAAAAACAAACATACATTTAATTAATGCTGCCGGCTTAAAGAAAAACGTACAAGCACTTTTAAAGGAATGAGTTTACAAAAAGCAATCAGTACAAAAAACAGCAACATCATTGTAATCTTATTCATAAATTTAGTTGCAGCATACAGCTCTAAATAGGAATCGTTGAATATGAATTGATCCTATAAATAGAGAAAAACAGCGTAAATAAGGTTATAACAAACGAATAAGTAATCATTTTTATTTTCTTTAAAGGCGTTAGGAAAAATTATTCAATCAAATAAAACAACACAATGAATCTATTAATCGTATTAGGTGTATTTATTGCAATGGAAGGCGCAACCTGGCTTATCCATAAATACGTAATGCACGGTTTTTTATGGATACTGCACAAGGACCACCACGACCACAGCAGCAAAGGTGATTTAGAAAAAAACGACTATTTTTTTGTGATTTTCGCTATTCCAACAATAGCTTTAATGTACTTTGGCACCGTAGACAGCATCAATCATCTGTTTTACATTGGCTTAGGAATTATGCTGTATGGCATGACCTACTTTTTTGTACATGACGTTTTTATACATCAGCGGATAAAATACTTCACAAACACCAAAAAAAGCTATTTTCTAGCTTTGCGAAGAGCACATAAACAACATCACAAACACATCCGAAAGGAAGATGGCGAATGCTTCGGCTTTCTCTACGTTCCATTAAAATATTTTAAAATGTATTCTAATTCTGCTAAAAAATGACTTCTTACACCTACCTAATGGTATTATTTTTTACCATTATTATCTGTTTTATCGCTTCTTTTGATAAACGCATTTTATTTCACTATTATTTTGGTGCGTATATAAAAGCAGCTGTACTTGTTGCCGTTCCCTTTATTATTTGGGATGTTTTTTTTACAGCGAAAGGTGTTTGGTGGTTCAATACCGATTATACTTTAGGTATTGTAATTGCAGGTCTGCCACTTGAAGAATGGCTGTTTTTCATTTGTATTCCGTTTTCGTGTGTGTTTACTTATTTCTGTTTCGATAAGTTTTTTAAATGGGACAAGCTTTCAGCTTTTAATAATCTCATTGTCTTTTTCAGCATCATAGTTTGTGCTGTAACTGCTTTGCTGCATTACGATAAAATTTACACCCTGGTTACAGCCATTGTTACCATCGCTGCATTAACCTATCTTCATTTTGTTTCCCGAGCAGACTGGATCGCAATAGCATCGCTGATCTTTACCATATTAATGCTTGGTTTTTTTCCTGTAAACGGTGTGTTAACAGGATCCGGATTAGCAAGCCCCATAGTGAATTACAATCCCGGCGATTTCCTTGGAATAAGATTCGGTACAATTCCGATTGAAGATGCCGTTTACGGATACACACAATTTCTTTTAGTACTTTATTTTTTTAAAAAATTTCAAAATATACAAGATGAAAAAAGCAAATAAAACAATAGTCACGGCAGTTTTTTTGGTACTGCTTTTTATGTTCAATTCCTGCGCATCGATTCCGGAAAATGCAAAGGCAGTTGAAAATTTCGATATGGATAAGTATTTAGGCACCTGGTATGAAATCGCCCGGTTTGATTTTCGGTTTGAAAAGGATCTAGACAATGTGTCTGCGCAATACAGCCTCGACAAAAAGGGAAATGTAAAGGTGTTGAACAGTGGTTACAATTACGAAAAAGGCAAATGGAAAAAAGCAGACGGGATCGCAAAGTTTAGAGGGAATAAAGATGTCGCCGAGTTAAAAGTGAGCTTTTTCGGACCTTTTTATGCCGGATACAATGTAATAGCGCTAGATGAAAATTACCAATACGCCTTAGTTGCAGGTAAAAACCTGGATTATTTATGGATTTTATCTCGAAAAAAAGAACTGCCGGAATCTATTAAAAAGGAGTATATTAAAACGGCTCAAAACATTGGTTACGATACATCCAAACTTATCTGGGTGGCACATGAAAAAGATGATAATCCGTATTTAAATGAAAAGTAAAGTTGTTGTATGCTGGTTTCGTAGAGATTTGCGTTTAGAAGACAATATGGCTTTATATCACGCATTAGCTTCCGGATATCCGGTATTGCCTGTATTTATTTTTGACAAGACCCTATTAGAAAGGTTCCAAGATAAAAAAGACCGCAGAGTAGATTACATCCATCAGGCGCTGGTAAAAATCAACAAGCAGTTAAAAACATTCCATGCAAGGTTAAATACTTTCTACGGTGAACCGTTAAGTGTTTACAAAACATTACAGGAAGAATATAACATACAAGCCGTTTACTGCAACCGCGATTACGAGCCGGAAGCAATTAAAAGAGACATGGAAATTTATCAGTTTTTCAAACTGTTAAATATTCCTTTTAAAGCGTACAAAGACCAGGTTATTTTTGATAAATACGAAGTGGTTAAAAACAACGGAACCCCTTACACCGTATATACACCGTATGCAAAAAAATGGAAAGAGTTGTTAACAGAAAAAAACTACAAAGTGTACAAGCCCGATCATAGCTCTTTTCTTAAACAGGAGTTTTGCGAAATTCATTCATTAGGTGAAATCGGTTTCCAAAAAACAAACTACCACTTTGATAGCCCAAAATTAGATGCTACCATTATTGATGAGTACCATAAACACAGAGGTTACCCGGCATTACAGCGAACCACACAACTAGGCACCGCTCTCCGCTTTGGCACAATCAGCATTCGCACATGTGTGGACTTTGCATTGAACCACAATCAAACATGGTTGAACGAATTGATCTGGCGCGAATTTTTTATGCAGATTTTGTATCATTTCCCACAGGTTGTCAATCACTCTTTTAAACCTAAATACGACGGTATTGCCTGGCGTAATAATGAACACGAATTTAAGTGCTGGTGCATAGGCAAAACAGGCTATCCCATAGTCGATGCCGGCATGCGTCAGTTGAATGCTACCGGGTATATGCACAATCGGGTTCGCATGATAACTGCCAGTTTTCTGTGCAAACACCTGCTTATTGACTGGCGCTGGGGCGAAGCATATTTTGCCCAAAAACTAAACGATTATGATTTGTCGGCAAATAACGGAAACTGGCAATGGGTAGCTGGTTCCGGTTGTGATGCGGCACCCTATTTCAGGATTTTTAACCCACAGCTTCAAACCGAAAAATTTGATCAGCAGTTGGAATATATCAAAAAGTGGGTTCCTGAATTTGGAACTAATAAGTATCCACAGGCAATTGTAGAACATACGCTTGCAAGAGAAAGAGCGCTAAAAGTATATGCAGAAGCTCTGCAAGATATATAGTCACATTCAGTCATCCGTGTACATTTTTATACGCCATCAAAATAACATTTATAAATCCTTTATAATCCGTGATAGGTTAGCCTTATGTTTGTCATGCCGCAGGCATCTTTTATATTCTATATGTTTTCAACATGTAGAAAAACTATTTAGTCTTTTCTACATTTCATAAGAACTATTGTATCTATGCGGTAAATATAAATTTCCCTTATAACTCATTTCACCTTATAACTATCTAGCTTTCTAACACAACTTGTCCCGGCTACGGGATCAACATTTAAACGATTTAACAATTCTCAAATCCTTTCTAATCCGTTCATCCGTGGTAAAAAAAAGTTATTAAAGCCAAATTACCTTATAACCATTTCCCTTTTTAACTATATAGCTTTATAACAAATCAACAGTTCATCATAACTTGTCCCGGAAAGAAGTTCAACGATTCATCAAATCTTTTATAATCTGTGCATCCGTGGTGAAAAAATAATACCTCTTGAAGAGGGCAGGGAAGTGTAGGACAAATCACCAGTTAACCATTTATCCTTGTTTGACAGATAAAAAAATGCCACCTGTTACAGTGGCATTTTTCTTAAATAAGTATGGTTATTTCTTAACAACCTTCACAAACTGCGATGCTTTCGCTGTTTTTATCTTAACCAAATAAGTTCCAGAACTTAATCTGCTTAAATCAACCTTTACTTCGTTGTTTTGGTATGGGTTGCTTAAAACTTTCTGACCTGTTATGGTGAAGATTTCTACCTTGGTGATTTCTTCCATATAACTTATGTTCAATTCGCCATCTACCGGGTTTGGATAGTATTTTAACTGGGTTAAATCCAACTCTGCATAACTTAAGTTTAACGTTACCGTTACTGCTGTTGGCATACTGCCACAGTTGTTCGTTCCTGTTAAAATCCCGTAATACGTTGACCCGTTTTGTAATGGATGTGTTCCGTTTAATGGATTTTGCT
>JBEBXO010000028.1:0-30892 GCA_040391585.1 Paenimyroides ummariense
ATCAGTTAGCGGCACTTTGGTTGTTGTTCATTACAGGTATCGGAACATTGATCCACTTGTATTCAACAAGCTATATGAGCCATGACGAGAATTTTTCTAAATTCTTCACGTACTTGAATTTCTTTGTTTTCTTCATGTTGATTTTAGTAACAGGAAGCAACTTAGCAATGATGTTTATTGGTTGGGAAGGTGTTGGTTTGTGTTCGTACTTATTGATTGGTTTCTGGTATAAGAACCAAGACTACAACAACGCAGCCAAGAAAGCTTTTATTATGAACCGTATTGGTGATTTAGGTTTCTTGATTGGAATTTTCGTAACAGGATATTTATTCCATACATTAGATTTTGTCGCTTTACAAGAACAAAGTTACCTTGCGCCTACTTTAGGAATTGCAACTATGGCGTTTTTTATTGCAGCAACTGGTAAAAGTGCACAATTACCACTTTACACTTGGTTACCCGATGCCATGGCAGGTCCAACACCTGTATCGGCATTAATTCACGCGGCAACAATGGTTACAGCAGGTATCTTTATGATTACCCGTTTAAACTTTTTGTTCGATCTAACTCCAGATGTGCAACATATTATTGCGGTCATTGGAGCCGTGACAGCACTTATGGCAGCAACTATTGCTTTGGTACAAAACGATATTAAAAAAGTACTGGCATATTCTACCGTTTCGCAATTAGGTTTAATGTTTTTAGCATTAGGTTTAGGCGCTTATGAAGTAGCGGTTTTCCACGTAATTACACACGCTTTCTTTAAAGCATGTTTGTTCTTGGGATCGGGATCGGTTATTCACGCACTTGGCGGCGAGCAGGATATGCGTCACATGGGTGGATTGAAAAAACACATGAAAATCACTTATTTAACGTTTTTCATTTCAACATTAGCTATCTCAGGATTTCCACCACTTTCAGGTTTCTTCTCGAAAGACGAAATTTTGTTAACTGCTTTTCATAACAATATTGTTTTATGGATAGTAGCAAGTTTGGCATCAATTTTAACTGCTTTCTATATGTTTAGATTGTTGTTTTTAACGTTCTTCAACAAATTCAGAGGAACAAAAGAACAAGAAGATCATTTACACGAAAGTCCGTCTGCTATGACGTTTCCTTTAATCATTTTAGCTGTTTTGGCTGCAATTGGCGGATTAATCAGTATTCCTGGAAACAGTTGGTTAAACGAATTTTTAAAACCAGTTATTAAAAACAACGCAGCATCACATCCACACGTATTAGGTACAACCGAATATTTGTTAATGGGCTTAGCAGTTGTAGGCGCTTTGATTGGTTTAGGTGTCGCTTACGCAAAATACATCAAAAACAAACAAGTTCCTGTGAACGACAACAATGTTTCGGGCTTACAAAAATTGTTTGTAAACAAATATTATTTAGACGATATCTATCAATCATTAATTGTTCAGCCATTAAACTTTTTTGGATCGTTCTTCAAAAATCAAATCGACGGATTAATTAATGGTGTTGTGGTAAGTTTTGGTAAAATTCCTGCCGAATTATCGTATCAAGGTAAAAAAGCACAAAACGGAAACATTGGCTTGTACTTGTTTGCCTTTGTAATTGGCGTTTGTGGCTTGTTGTATTATTTATTTATGTGTTACTAAAATTAGGACAATGAATTGTATTATTATTTTACTTATTTATATTTTAGGGACTGTTGCTACATTGGCATCAAACTCTAAAAATGCAGCTAAAATAGCTTTAGTAACTAGTTTAATTAACGCTGTTATTGCATTAGTTTTAGCTGTTGATTTTATGAACGGAAACAATATTTCGTTTGTACAACAATGGATTTCTAACCCAAATATTTCCTTATCGTTTGTGGTTGATGGGTTAAGCTTAACCATGTTGCTGCTAACCACCTTATTGTTGCCAATTATTATATTAGCATCGTTCAACACCTTATATTCAAAAGCAAACCAGTTGTATGCGTTGGTTTTATTCATGGCGTTTGCTATGGCTGGAACTTTTTTAGCACAAGACGGTTTGGTGTATTATATTTTCTGGGAATTAGCTTTATTACCGATATTCTTTATTGGGTTGTTGTGGGGAAGCGATGAATGGAAAGTACGTAAACGCGTAATGGTAACCTTTTTCATTTACACCTTTGCGGGATCGTTATTTATGTTGGCAGCTTTTGCTTACTTATACACCAAAACAGGAAGTTTCGCATGGACAGATTTATCTAAAGCCATTTTAACAACAAAAGAAGCGAATTATATTTTCCTTGCTTTCTTCCTTGCTTACGGAATTAAAATTCCGGTTTTTCCGTTACACACCTGGCAGGCAAATACCTACGAAAAATCGCCAACAATTGGCACCATGTTACTTTCGGGGATCATGCTAAAAATGGGACTTTATTCTATTTTGCGCTGGCAAATGCCTATTGCGGGAAATGTATCAGAAAACATCTTAAAAACAGTAATTGTTCTATGTATCATTGGAATTATTTACGCATCGTTAATTGCCCTGCGTTCTGAAAACATCAAACGTTTATTGGCTTATTCGTCAATGGCACACGTTGGTTTAATTGCTGCCGGGGCTTACATTGGCAACACCACCGGCTATCAAGGGGCTATTATTCAAATGGTAGCGCACGGTTTTGTAGTGGTTGGTTTATTTTATCTGGCAGACATTATTCACAGCAGATACGATAGTTATTTGATTAAAGACATGGGTGGTATTCGCTCGCAGGCACCAAAATTCACAACATTCTTTTTAATCATTTTATTTGCATCGATTGGCTTACCGGGAACTTTTGGATTTATCGGAGAATTTACTTTGCTTTTCGCTTTATCTGAAAAAGAATTATTGTATGCCGTTTTCGCAGGAACATCAATTATTCTTGGAGCATATTATATGTTGAAAATGTTCCAGAATGCTGTGTTGGGTTCACCAAATACAAAAGTATTTTCTGAAGTAACTACAAAAGAATATGTGGTTTTAGGGATTATTTGTGTGGTTTTAATTGGTTTAGGAATCTATCCAAAATTACTAACCGATTTATTCATTTAAAAGAACATAGAAAATTTAAACTATGAGTACATTAATAGCTTTAGCATCCTTAGCAGTTCTTATATTAGTTTTAGAAATCGTTAATTTAAGAAAAGGTATTGTGCCGTTAACCTTAATTGGTTTATTGGTTGCTTTTGGATTGAATTGGTGCGATTTAAATACTACGCAATCGTTTTTTAACAACATGATTGTGGTAAACAAAACAACCGTACTTTTTAACGCGTTATTTATACTGTTAACATACTTTATTGTAGCTTTAGGACATTCGTTTTACAAAGAACAGTACGATAAAATATCTGATTATACTTCTTTAAAAATCTTTTTACTGATTGGAGCTTACTGTATGGTTTCCTTTGGAAATTTGGTAATGTTCTTTTTAGGGTTAGAAATTTTATCGATCACTTTATACATTTTAGCAGGAAGCGACAGAACCAATATTAAAAGCAACGAAGCCGGAATGAAATATTTCTTAATGGGATCTTTCGCATCAGGATTCATCTTATTTGGTATTGCTTTAATTTACGGTGCAACCGCATCGTTTGATTTGGATCAAATTCAACTGGCAAGTTCACAATTAACCATGCCAAAATGGTTTATGGTTGGTTTTGTAATGATGTTGGTTGGTTTGCTGTTTAAAATTGCTGCCTTCCCGTTTCATTTCTGGGCTCCCGATGTGTATCAAGGATCACCGTTGTTAACCACAACAACCATGAGCACCTTGGCAAAAGTAGCAGCTGTTGGCGCATTCTATAAATTAAGCTTGGTATTTTTCCCGGCAATGCCAACTAACTTCAGCAATTTAATTGCCTTTTTAATCATTGTTACTTTAATAGTAGGTAACGTAATGGCATTAAAACAAAACAACATTAAACGTTTAATGGCGTATTCGGGAATTTCGCACGCTGGTTTTATGTTAATGGCCATTTTAATTGGTAAAGATGCCGAACCACATTTGTTTTACTATATGGTAGCCTACTCTATTGCCGGAATTGCTGCTTTTAGTGTGATATTATACGTTTGTCAGGATAAAAAAGAAGAATTAATCATACACTTCCGTGGGTTTGCAAAACACCATCCTGTTTTAGCGGTAACGCTTTCATTAGCCTTATTATCAATGGCGGGAATTCCAATTTTGGCAGGATTCTTCGGAAAATTATTCCTGTTTACCCAAGCATTAAACCAAGGCTTTTATGTGATGGTGATTATTGCTGTAATTACGTCTATCATTAGTATTTATTACTATTTTAAAGTAATTGTTACCATGTTTACGTATAAAAACAGCGATGCTAAAACAAAATATACCTCAAATAAATTATACGCTGTAGTGGCAGTTACAGCAATTGTTATAAACTTGATTATAGGATTTTGCCCGTCGATAATTTTAGATTTATTTTAGTTAATTAATTACTTTACTAAAGGTTGATTTGAGTTTCAAATCAACCTTTTTTTATATCTTTAAACTTCGGTACAAGGCAGGAAATATTATATGATTTTCAGACCTCACAGGTTTTAAAAACCTGTGAGGTCTAGATGAAAGATATATGTTTTTAAATTTGCCTTGTACACTGAACTATTTAAGCTATGAAATTTCCCGAAAGATATATCTCCCAAAACAACCATTCGTTTTCTAGTTACTGGAAACCTACAAAAGATAATTTACTCCCAAAATTACTACCCGATGTTTCTCTAAAAGAAAGCGAACAGCTGATTCCGTTGTATTTTCAGGTTGATGAATTGGGCGATACAGTAGCAAAAGAATATTTCAACAACAAACAATTTGGCGAAGCCATTGGAAAGTTACATCGAGATTTTTCTATATATCCTTCTAACAAAGAACAACTTTCCCAAGCTACGCAAGAACTTTTCGAACAGCTGACTGATATTCCTCATTGGGTAGATTTTGATAAGATCAATTTAGCAGCGACTTATTGTAACAGATGCGGAACCTCAGCGCTATCGGTTTTAAGAAATTATTGCTTAATGGGTGGATACGAATCATCGGCTATAAACAAACCTTTAATTTTTACTGAAGCTTTAAAAAAAGGAGCTGTAAAACGATTGTCAGACACGGTTGATTTTTGGATGCATGTAACAACAATTAATGGTTTAAAACCAAAACAAGCGGGCATCTATTCCATATTAACAACACGATTGATTCATTCTTATTCGAGAATTCAGATAGAAAAATCAACAGATTGGAAATCGGAACTTTGGGGCAGACCGATTAATTTGTGGGATATGTTGGCTACCAATTTAGGTTTTTCTATTGCTTTTATGGACGGATTATCGAAACTAAAACTTTCACCAACCAATGAAGAATTAAATGCCGTATTGCATCTTTGGAAATACGCAGGCTATCTTTTAGGAATTCCGGTTGAATTATTACCCGATACGGCTGAAGATGCCGCAAAACAATTGTATTTATGGAGTAAAACTCAAAAAGGCATCGATCAGGATTCTAAAGATTTAGCGTGGTCATTATACGATGAACCTAAACGAGTAAGCTTTACCAATAATACTTTTATGAAATGGTTTGTTCAAAAAACAAACATTGGTTATAATGAAGTTTTGTTAGGTAGCGAAAGTCGATCGGCATTAGGTCTTCCCTACTCTAACGCTAAATATTGGATTTTACTGTTAAACAACTTCAACCAATACTTCGACAAAAAAGCGAAAAGCAATTCAAAATCATATAAGAAAATTGCCAAAAAAGGACGAAAACAACAAGAAGACGTTTGGGATTTGTACAAAAAAGAAAAGTAAAAAAGCTGTCGGTAAGACAGCTTTCTGTTATTTAAACGTGTAGGTTACCCCTACCATAAAAGATCGATTCAAATTAGAATTGTAATCAGAATAATAACTAGCATTTGAATAAATTGGCTCAATTAAACCTTGTCGCATACGTGCTTCAATACCAAAATTTTCATTAAAATTATATCCAACACCAAAGTTAAAAGTTAAATCAACACCACTGTTGTTAGTATATAAAGGTTCGTAGTAACTTCCGTTTGTATTATAATATGTTCCGCCAGTATGTTCAGAAACTTTAAAATCAATCCCAGGACCTAAATGCATATTAAAGTTACCAAAATTAAACTTATTAATAAGGTTTAACGATAAATAATCTAAAGGCACATCACCACGAACGCCTGTTGGTCTATATTGATAATTGTAATTATCGTAACTATACGATTGTATATCATTCACACCCTGACGTAAATACATCATTTCAAACTGCATGTTGTACACACGAGTTAGTTTTAAATTTCCGTACAAGCCCAAATAAAAACTATTGCGGTACTCACCACCCAAACCTGTAACAGTTGATGCAGAGAATCCTGCTTTAACTCCTGGTTTAAAAGAAACTTGTGCATTTGCTGTTCCAAAAGAAACAATCGTTAGCAATAAAAGAATTTTTTTCATATTTGTATTTTAAGTGTTCATTATATTAAAAACGCTGCAATATACTACTTTCTTTTTATATATGCTTTAAATAGAACTTCTTGTACTACATTAAGTAAAAAACAACTGTATTTAGCGAACTTTACTAAAAATTAAACGATTATGGAATTAGGAATATCAATGTTTGGCGATTTACATTTAGATCAACAAACTCAAAAAAGAAAAAGTCCTCAACAGCGTTTCACCGAAATGTTAGAACAAGTAAAATTGGCTGATGAAGTTGGTTTAGATGTGTTTGAAATGGGCGAACACCACAGAGAAGATTACAGCGTTACCAATCCGCAACTGTTTTTAAGTGCTGCAGCTGCCGTAACTAAAAATATTGAATTAGGATCGGCAGTAACGGTTTTAAGTTCGAGTGATCCCGTGCGATTGTTTGAAGATTTCAGTATGTTGGATAACTTATCAAACGGACGCGCACAAATCATGGCGGGTCGCGGTAGCTTTATAGAATCGTTTCCGTTATTTGGTTTTAGTTTAGACGACTACGATACTTTGTTTGAAGATAAATTGATGTTGCTTTTAGAATTGGTTCGCAAAAACGGAACGGATATCACATGGGACGGCAGATTGACACAGAATTTGCGAAATGTAAACCTGTATCCAAAACCAATTCAAGAACAAATTCCTGTATGGATCGCAGTTGGTGGAACGCCGGCATCGGTTCTTCGTGCTGCTCGTTTAGGTTTGCCGATCACTTTTGCAATTATTGGTGGATTGCCTGTAAATTTTAAACCTTTGGTTGATTATTACAAAGAAAATTATTTAGCGGCAGGTCACGATGCAACAAAAATGCAGATAGGCATTAATTCACATACTTTTGCAGGAACTTCAAATGGTATAAAAGACGATTATTATCCGTTTTATGCCGCACAGATGGACAATATAGGAAAAAGTCGTGGATGGGCACCTTTTAGCAAAGACGTTTTCATGAACACCACCCGACCTGAAGGAGCTTATTTTATGGGCGAACCCAATGCGATCATCGATAAAATATTGCAACAGCACGAGTGGTTTGGTCACACCCGTTTTGTAGGTCAGATGGATGTTGGCGATCCCGATCATAAAATGTTGATGAAATCTATTGAATTGTTTGGAACCAAAGTAGCGCCCGAAGTAAAAAAAGCATTACGTAAATAAAAAGTATATCCTGTTGTTTTTACAGCAGGATATTTTTATTGTAAATTAGTTGTTTGTAAATTTTATGTAATGAGTAAATTATTTGAACCGCTAAATTTAAAAAATCATACGTTACAAAACCGTATTGTTGTAGCGCCTATGTGCCAATATACTGCCGAAAAAGGTTATGCAAACAATTGGCATTTGGTACATTTGGGTCAGTTTGCCATTGGTAAATCCGGTTTAATTATTCAAGAGGCTACTGCTGTGGTACCTGAAGGCAGAATTACCTACGGTGATTTAGGTTTGTGGGAAGACGGACAGATTGAAAAATTAAAAGAAATGGTCGATTTTGTACATTCACAGGGCAGTTTAATGGGCATACAATTGGCACATGCCGGCAGAAAGGCATCTACCAACAAACCGTGGATTAACCGCAATCAATTTGCGCCCGATCATGAAAATGGTTGGCAAACGGTGGGTCCGTCTACTCTGCCTTACCATGAAAAAGACCATCCGCCTGTTGCGCTCTCTGTTGATGATATTAAACAAATTGTTCAAGATTTTAAAACGGCAGCACAAAGAGCTGTTACGGCAGGTTACGATATTATTGAATTGCATGGAGCACATGGCTATTTAATTCATCAGTTTTTTTCGCCTTTAATCAATAAACGAACCGATGAATACGGTGGAAGTTTTGAAAATAGAATCCGTTTTTTAATTGAAATTATAGAAGAAGTATCAAAAGTATTAACCACTCAATCATTATGGGTACGCATTTCTGCTACCGATTGGGCCGATGGTGGTTGGACGAGTTTTGATAGTGTAAAACTGACTCAGATTTTAAAAAGTATTGGTGTGGAAGTAATCGATGTTTCAACAGGTGGTGCGGTATCACATCAACAAATTCCTGAACGAGAAAATTATCAGGTGCCTTTTGCTGATCGTATTAAAAAAGAAACCGGCATGATTACCGGAGCTGTGGGATTGATTACCGATGCAAAACAGGCAGAACAAATTTTGCAGAATAACGAGTCCGACTTTATAGCAATTGCCCGAGGTTTTTTACAAAATCCACATTTGGTTTATGAATTTGCTAAAGAATTAAATGTAGCTATTAATTGGGCACCACAATACGAACGCGGTAAAGAATCGTTTTAATTAAACGCAGTACATGTTTGCAGTTGTATATTTATTTTTTTTCCACAGATGCACAGATTTATATGTTTTTAAACCACAATAGAAAACATGGTTATTTACGGATTATTAGCAAGTTACAGACAACAAAAGGGATCCTGGTTTTTATCATTGATAAAACACATAGTCAGGCTATGTTTATTTTGTAAAATAAAAAACTATGTAACCTTAAATTTGTTCAGCAGTAAACGCAGAATCTATGTGGTGTTTATTTTTCCCACAGATGCTCAGATCTATTTTAAATCATTCAAAAAATTAAGAAATCTGTGAATCTGTGGCTAATTAATAATGATCAGGTAAAGCAAACTACAATTTTATCTTTTGCCACGCCACTACTTGCACGCCCGCAGAATAATGCATTTTTAAAGGCATACTGTTTAAATTAATAGCTCCTAAAATATAATTGGTTTCTAATTCGTACACGTTTAAGTGATTTAATGGCCAAGGAATATGGTGAATATCGTAGCGATACAAATTTTCATCGGCATCAACATACAAGCAATAACGTTCGGTTAAAAAACAATCTAAATCGGTTTTTTCTATTATTTCGGAACCTACTTCGTACTTTGCTCCGAACGAAAATTTTCTCTTTTTAAAAACAGATTGAAAATAATCTTTATTGTTTCGATACATATCGGCATGTTCGTAAGGTAAAACCGACAATAATTTTGATAAGGCAACCGAAAGAATTTTACCTGCTTCGATATTCAAAAAATAAACTCCCGGAATATCATCTTTTATAACATAAGTTCTTAAGTTGATTTCATCGAAATTTGATATGGGCGCAAACGGAGGCAAAAATCGCGGACGGATTTTTTCCATAGTAAAGGCAACTAGCGAAATATAAGCATCATTATTAAACAAATCTATTTCTAAACCTTCGGGTATAAATGGCGATAGACTTTCAACATCAACTTTCCAATGAAAAAACAGCGCACGATTCCATTCCTGATAAAAACTGTAAGGTCTTTCTGAAATTTCGGTTGACCGATGATCTGTTTGTTTTAAAATATCTTTAATTGTTAGTTTCTTCATTAGTAGTATCTTTTAAAAAACGATCGGTAAAGTGTTTTTCGCTTTTTTCTTCGGCAAACATTTGGTTATTATACGCAGCAGATTTGTTTTTTGGAATAGATAAAGATTGCCATGTATCGTTTTGAATCATTTTACCAATAAAAACAATTTGTCCCACGTGATAAGGATAATGCGTCAGTTGCCTGTTTATGGCTTCTAAAACCGTATGTCCTTCGTTTCGAATATAGATGATTTTATCTAAATCGGTATCTTGCAAGCTTTCAAGTGTATGAAACAAACAATTCCAACCTTTTTCCCAAGCATTTAGAACTTCCTCTTTCGTGTTTAGGTTATTTACAAATTCTAAATCTCTGTTTCGCCAATTTTTCTCTCCATCAGTCGTAAAAATATCTGTCCAACGCGATAACATATTTCCGCTTAAATGCTGTACAATAATCGCAATACTATTACTTTCTGCGTTGTATTGCCAAAATAAATCGGGAGTGCTTAACTGTAAAAACGTTTTGTCGCCCAATTGTTTATAAAATTTAAATTGCTTTAAAGCGTTTTCGATAAAATGTAATTTCATAATACTCTCTTTAAAAAAGTGATGGATTTTCTTTGTTGGGATAAGGCAAATCTAACTGAAATTGCTCGTTGAGTTTTTTAATAAAATAGCTTGCCAACAAAGGCGATTCTACTTCTAAATTTTGATGAATAAAGAAGTATAATTTTTGCAAACCGGCTTTTCGCCAATCGTTCACAACGTTCAACCAATCATCTAAACGCTCATAATCTCCTGAAAAGTTGGCGCCTACATAGCGTACAAAAGCAGCATTGTTTGTTAATCGCTGATGCACCATATCGCGTCTGCCTGCGGTATCCACAATAATATTGGTCACATTGTTTTGTTGCAGTAATTTACAATAGTCATTAAAAATAGTTTTATCTGCGAACCATTCTTCATTTCGAACCTCAACAGCCAACGGAAAACCTTTTGGAAAACTCTCTATAAAATGCTTTAAACGATCAAAATCTTTTGGTTTGAAATTTTCATGCATTTGTAGAAAGATCATTCCCAATTTTTCTTCAAAAAAAGCTACTGAATCGGTAAATGCCAAAACTTTTTCATTGGTGTTTAACAACCGACTGTAATGACTGATAGATTGTGGAATTTTAGGAAAAAACTTAAAGTTTTCGGGCGTTTTATCGTTCCATATTTTAACTTGATCTTTTGAAGGCGAACTGTAATAGGTAGCATTCAACTCGATACTATTAAACTGTTTGCTGTAATACATTAATTCGTCTTTTGTGCCTTTGGGATAAAATCCTTTTAAATCGGTTTTATTCCACTTGGCGCAACCAACAAACACCTCAAAATCATCTTTTTTAAACTGTTTTAAAATTTGATACGTTTCGGGCGGAGTTGGTGGCAAGGTAAAATCAATTACGGATGGATTTTCTACTTTTCCGAATTTCATTTTTTATTTAAATGTAAGTAATTTAGTAAGATTGTGAACTTAAAAAATGGTATTTTTAGACAAAATTTAATTTATGAAGAAAATTGCATTATCATTTGTAGCCTTATTTGCCATGAGCTGTAACGTTTTAAAAAAAGATGTTTCGGGTTATAATGGCACTTGGATTTTAGAACAAAAAAGCGGTGGATTTGCCGGTATGACTACTAAACCTGAGAATGAAACCAAGTTGGTTATAAAAAATAACACCATTAAAAAGTACGAGAATGGCAAATTGGTTTCGGAAGATAGTTTTGAAGTAGAAAAGGCTAAAACCATTCAAAGTACCGAACTGCAAGACGTTATTGTAACATCAAACATTATTAAACAATCTATAAGTGTTTCGGGCGACACTTTAATTCTTGCCGATCAGTGTTACGATTGTTTCACATATATTTATAAAAGAAAGTAATAAACAAAAAACTGCCCTAATCAGGCAGTTTCTTTGTTTATTTATTCAGTAAAATGGCATCAACCACATAATTGTAATTTAGTAAATCGCGGTCGTCTTCATCGTAAATACGTTGCCATTTAAAATCGGTCAGTAAAATTTTGCTCGATGCTTTTCCGTTCCAATCCACTTTTAAATCGTGTTTTTCTAAAACAGCCACAATTTTTTTGGCAATTTCTTTACTCACGGCATCGCTTTCATTATTAATTTTCTGAAAACTGATGTTTAAACCCTCTCCTCGAACAGCATGCTCTAAATCTTGTCCGTGATAAAAACAATACCCTTCAGATTTTTCATTGTTATCGTTTAAGGTACGTTCTACCTCAACAACTTCGTACTCTCCATCATCCATTGTATATCCTGTATAATGAAGTGCAATAATTTTAGATTCTGCCAACTCATCAAAAGCTGCAATTAATCTATTTGTCTGTGTGTTTTCACCCCACGATTCACTTTCTTTTAAAAGTTCTTCGTTTACAGCATTAATCTGTTTGTACGCCCAATCTTCGGAAATCTCGTCTTCAAAACCATTATCTTCAATTTCTTCGATAATATTGTTCTGAATGTCCTCTAAACTGTAAAACCCCGAACGAACCTGTGTGTAAATAGAATCAAAAATAAATTGCTGATCTTCAGACATACTCTGTTTCATAAATTTTGCTTTAAAGCCTTTTAATGTTTTATTTTTTATAGTACGAATATATTAATTCCATTTAAATATCATACAATACCTTATGTTTTTTTATGATTTTTTTGATTTGATTTAATCTATTAGTAACGGTAATGCAATAATCTAAAATTATAGTTGCCTTAAACATTAAATGTAAAATGGATATGGTACCTTTGCAAATTCTTAATAAACTACGATGAATAAAGGATTAATTGCTTTGGCATGTGGCGGTTTAGCTATTGGTATGACCGAGTTTACCATGATGGGTATTTTACAAGATATAGCTAAAGATCAACAAATAGAAATTACTCAAGCAGCTCATTTTATTGCTCTTTATGCATTGGGCGTAGTAGTTGGCGCACCTATTTTAACCATTTTTACTGGAAAGATCGCTCCCAAAAAAGTATTGTTGCTATTAATGATACTTTTTATAGTTTTCAACGGATTATTTGCTATTGCACCCGATTATAATACATTGGCAATTAGTAGATTTATGTCGGGCTTACCACACGGTGCTTTTTTTGGAGTTGGATCGGTTGTTGCTGCGCAATTAGCTACAAAAGGCAAAGAGGCACAAGCAATTGCCTTTATGTTTACCGGTATGACCATTGCTAATTTAGCCGGTGTACCATTAGGCACGTATATTGGTCATCATTACTCATGGCGCATTACCTACGGAATTATAGCCCTTTTGGGATTACTAACTATGTGGTCTATTTATTTATGGTTGCCTAATTTAAAAAGCAAAACAAACGGCGATTTAAAACAACAGTTATCGTATTTTAAACAAACAAAAGCGTGGTTAATTGTTGCGGTAATTTCTATTGGAACAGCCGGTTTATTTTCTTGGATCACCTATATATCTCCCATGGTAACTAAAGTGAGTGGATTACAAGAAAGCAATGTACCTTTAATTATGATATTAGTAGGTTTAGGTATGTTCTTCGGCAACATTTTAGGAGGCAAGTTGGCTGATGCCTTTTCACCAACCAAAGCGGTTATTATATGTTTCATAACAATGTCTATTACCTTAACCACTGTTTATTTTACAGCACATAGCGCAACTTTGGCTTATGTAATGGCATTTGTTACAGGAATGGTTGCTTTTACCATTGGATCGCCTTTACAAATGATGCTCATTACTTCTGCAAAAGGATCTGAAAATATAGCCGCAGCGGCGGGGCAAGCAAGTTTTAATATCGGAAATACATTAGGCGCGTACTTTGGTGGTATTCCTATAACAATGGGGTTCGCATATAATTCGCCTGTTTTAGTTGGTGTGGGTATGGCTGGCATGGGTGCTCTTTTGGCTTTTACCTATTTAAAAGTCTATTTAAAAAAGTAATTTCTACATTTATTGTAGAAAAAATAACCATATTTTAAATTTTTAACAAATTACACCTTGTTTAATTATCAATATAATGACATTGGCACAATGCTTGTTTTAGATAAAGTGTAACATTAAATATTTAAATAGCTATGAAAAGTATTTTAAAAATTTTTGGAATCTTATGTTTATCAATCTTTGTTTTTACAGCATGTAGTGATGATGACGATCCAGCAGACAGTGATTTTTTTATTGGTAGATACAACGGTAAAGTAACCTATGCGAATGCCGATGAAAATAAATCGAACGACAATGGTCACGTACAAGTGGTAAAAGTAGGAGATAAATACAACTTTTTATTTTCGGATAGTATTCCAGATATTACTGGAATAGAAATTGAAAAAAATGAAAATACGGCTGTAATGATTGGGTCAACAGGAACACATTTCATTAGAATAAATGCCAGTAAATTAGAAATTTTATATCTGAAAGATGGCGCAACTTGGACAGCAGACGCTAACAGATAAAGACAAAAACCAACCGAAAAGGTTGGTTTTTTTTTATGATTCTATTACTTTCTATTTAAATTTCTTCCTAAAGCAAAACAACTAATTATAAAGGTTAGTATTGCAGGTAAAGCCCATTCTAAATTAAATCGTGACAAAGGCAGTATGTTTAATAATTGCGTAAAAATATCTTCGGATGGAAACCAATTAGCCAACAATCTAATCAACGATATAACCATAGTTACAATTAACGTTATAAAATAAGGTTTTTGGTTTTGGATGGTTTTTCCGAAAAGTAAAACCGAAAGAATCAACACCAAAGTTACAGGATAAATAAAATTTAACAAGGCAGCGGCATATTCTATAATAGCATCAACACCTGTAATAGCCAAGAAAATTGATATTAAAGTAACCGATATTACTCCTTCAATATATCCTAACTTTCCTTTGGTTAACCGTTCAAAAAAGTTTGCCGATCCTGCCGTTAATGCAATAGCTGTAGTTAAGCATGCTAAAATCATTAAAATAGAAATTAAATAAATTCCGTTCGATCCAAAATACTGCGTGGCAAGCTGTATCAATAAAGCCGATCGTGTAGTATTTGCAACATCAACCGTAGCGTGTGCACCCAAATAAAACAAACCGCCATAAACCAACAACATACAAACCGCCGCCAATATTGCCGATTTCACTACCACTTCAATTTTATCTTTCACATGTGTGTAGCTTTTTCTGTTGGCACCAGCAATTAACAACACCGCAAAGATCAATCCTGCCAAAACATCCATTGTTTGATAACCTTCTTGAAAACCAATATAAAAACGATCTTCAATAATTGTTGGCGGAATGTTTACGGTTGATCCAATAAATAAACCTGGCACAATAAGCAAAGCAAGAAAGAACAATAAAAGCGGGGCAAATATTTTTCCTAAAATTCCAGTAATTCTATTCAATGAAAATGAAGCTACCATAACCGCTCCAAAAAATAATACACACACCCATATAGCTTGTGCGTTTGGTAAAATGGGTTGAATAGCCACTTCGTAAACCGATGCTCCCGAACGTGGCAATGCAATTAACGGTCCAATACACAACACATTGATTGTTGCTAAAATATAGGCTAATTTTACGTTGGCACGCGCACCTAAATCGGTAAAATAATTACCCGAAACAGCTACTGCAAATATTGCTAATACGGGAGCTAATATGGCGGTGAGTGAAAAACCTGTAAATGTAGCCGTCCAATCTGTTCTGGTTTGCAATCCTAAATAAGCAGGCAACAGTAAATTTCCCGCTCCAAAAAACATAGCAAATAGTGCCATTCCCAAAAAAAGAATGGTTTTACGTTTTCTAATATCCATGAATTTTAAAATTAATTTCTGGTTTTATTCAAACATAAGCATTTTTTTTAACAAAACCTTAAACATTATTTCTTAAAATTTAAATTTACAATATATGGATCTACTCAATTAATAACACACATAAAGTAAACACAATTATACTTTTGTGTTGAAAAATACATACAAAACAGTACATTTGCATAAACAATTTTTTTTAGAAAAATGTACAGAAGTCACAATTGCGGCGAATTGCGTATTGCCGATGTAAATAAAGAAGTTACCCTTTCGGGATGGGTTCAAAAATCTCGTGATAAAGGTTTTATGATTTGGGTTGATTTGCGTGATCGATACGGAATTACCCAATTGATTTTTGATGAATCTCGTACCGAAACTTCGGTTATGGAAATGGCAAAATCGTTAGGTCGTGAGTTCGTTATCCAAGTTAAAGGAACCGTTATCGAGCGTGAAGCCAAAAACAACAAAATTCCTACAGGTGAAATTGAAGTTTTAGTAAAAGAATTAACCATTTTAAACGAATCGCAGTTACCTCCGTTCACTATTGAAGATGAAACAGATGGTGGTGAAGATATCCGTATGAAATATCGTTATTTAGATATTCGTCGTAACCCGGTTAAAAACAGCTTATTATTCCGTCATAAAGTAACGCAAGAAGTTCGTAACTATTTATCGAATTTAGATTTCTGCGAGGTTGAAACGCCTTATTTAATCAAATCTACACCAGAAGGTGCTCGTGATTTCGTTGTTCCTTCACGTATGAATCCAGGTCAGTTTTACGCGTTGCCTCAATCGCCACAAACCTTCAAACAATTATTGATGGTAGGTGGAATGGATAAATATTTCCAAATTGTGAAATGTTTCCGTGACGAGGATTTACGTGCCGACCGTCAGCCAGAATTCACACAAATCGATTGTGAGATGTCGTTTATCGAACAAGAAGATATTTTAAATGTTTTTGAAGGATTAACGCGTCATTTATTACAAAAAATCCACAACATCGAAATTGATAAATTCCCTCGTATGACTTTCGATGAAGCGATGCGTACGTACGGAAACGACAAACCAGACATTCGTTTTGGAATGAAATTCGGTGAATTAAATACTGTGGCGCAACATAAAGAATTTTCGGTATTCAATTCGGCTGAATTAGTAGTAGGTATCGCCGTTCCAGGAGCTGCAACCTATACTCGTAAAGAAATTGATGCGTTGATTGATTGGGTAAAACGCCCACAAGTAGGCGCATCAGGAATGGTTTACGTAAAATGTGAAGCCAACGGACAATACAAATCATCGGTAGATAAATTCTACGATCAGGCAGATTTAGCACAATGGGCTGAAGTTACAGGAGCTAAAGAAGGTGATTTAATTTTAGTATTATCGGGTCCTGCAAACAAAACGCGTGCACAATTATCAGCCTTACGTATGGAATTAGGTAACCGTATGGGCTTGCGCAAACCAAATGAGTTCGCCCCGTTATGGGTAGTAGATTTTCCTTTATTAGAGTGGGATGAAGATTCTGAACGTTTCCACGCCATGCACCACCCATTTACATCGCCTAAACCAGAAGATATACACTTATTAGATACCGATCCGGGTAAAGTACGTGCGAATGCGTACGATTTAGTATTGAACGGAAACGAAATTGGTGGAGGATCAATCCGTATTCACGATAAAGAAATGCAAGCGTTAATGTTTAAGCATTTAGGCTTTACACAAGAGCAAGCACAAGAACAATTTGGTTTCTTAATGAATGCTTTCCAATACGGCGCACCACCACACGGAGGTTTGGCTTTTGGTTTGGATCGTTTAACTGCTATTTTAGGTGGTCAAGAAACAATTCGTGATTTCATTGCGTTCCCTAAAAATAATTCTGGTCGTGATGTAATGATTGATGCACCTGCTACTATTGACAACGCACAATTAGAGGAATTATCAATTCTATTGAATGTAAAAGCGTAAATTTATATCATACAAAATCCCAACGAACGGTTGGGATTTTTTTTTTAATTATTTTCATTTAACTTTTCCATCAGCCCTTTTAATACAGAATTTATATACATTTTATTAAATGCTTTATCTCCGTATTTTTTAGCAAAATGATTTTCTTTTGCATGAATTTCTTTTTCTAACTTACTGATTGCTTTATAAGTGGAAACAAAATCATTATGTAAATTTATTGCTTCTTCTTTAGAAGAAAATTTAGTGTTTTCTAAATTAAATTCGATCCATTTTTCAAAAGGCTCATGTGTTTTAATAGTATATTCTGTATTTAACTTATTTAAAAAATCTTTTTTGCTTTTCTATGAGCTTTATAATTTTCTGAAGTATAAAAGGTTACAGCTTCTTTTTCAAATTCTTCATACGTATAATTCTCATTAACAATTGGTAAACCATCAATTACTTCACGTTTTAACGTATCTTTATAATAATCTAAAGGAAGCATATCGCCTAGCTTTAAATTTCCAAAATAACCGCCAAAATTTATAGCTTCTGGTTTTATTTGTTGTCCGTAGGCATCAAAATTTACGCATTTGGTATTAAATTCAAACAGCGATTTTTCATTTGTTTTTAAATTTAACACATTAAAAAAAACTTCTTCTTCTTTATATTCTTTAATACTATTAGTGTTTAAAACTCCATTAACAATAGAACTTTTATCAATTATAGGAATTTTACGTGTAGGCTTTTTTAATAAACACACCACATAATCGTTATCGTCTTGATGTATTTTAAAATATTCTGAAGGATTCACTTTAAAACCCGCTACGGAAAGCATATAATTTTCATCGTTTAAATCTTTTTTTATTAAATCTCTAAAAAAAGAATTGGTTGAATTTTCAGCTGCTTCTTTTCTGTTTTTTTCGATTTTTTTCGAACTTTTTGCTACTGATTTAAATTGGGTGTAACCTGCAAAAAAACTGCTGTTATAATTAATTGGATCAATACTTAAAAATCTGAAATCGACCTGAAATTCTTTTAAATGAAAAGTAATATGATACCCTAAATTTTGATTGTTTATTACTAATGGTTTATCTGAATATGCTGTGAAGGCAAAGGTTTTAGCATCGTATGAAAAATAAATATCGTTTTCATTAACTATTTTTGTTTTTTTAGCATTAGGAGTGTTTCCAATAAAAAAGTATCGAAAAGCTTTTAGATATTCCTTTCTAGTAAATACATTTTTATCAATTACCAATTCATCTAAAAGATTGTCATCTGTTTTTAATGAAATTTTTAAATTTTGATGAGCAGTTGGATTTGATATAGTGAAATAATCATAGCCTTCGGCAGTTACAACCAATTGATTTTTATTACTTGAAGGTATTTGAATTTCAAAGAACCCATTTTGATCAGTTTCAGTAGCAATTGTTGTGTTGTCAAAAAAAACAGTGGCTAATTTAACAGGTTTACCAGTATTTTCGCTCACAACACTGCCTTTAATACTTTGCGCAAAAGCATTAATACTTACAAAAAACAATAATAAAGCAACAAAAAACCTCATAATAAATTATTCTAAAACCATACGAACAGGAATTCTGTAACGAACTCTTTGTGGTTCATTATTTATTTTAAGAACCTGATATTTAGCACTCTTAATTACCCTTACAACTTTAGCATCACAAGCTTTACAAACTTTGTTAACAATAGTTACATTTTGTACACTTCCATCTTTTTCAACAATAAATTCAGCCACTATTGTTCCGGAAATTTCATCGGACAACGCTTCTTCAGGGTATTGAAAATTTTTAGCTATAAAAACACGAACATCTTGTCCGGAAACGGTTTTAACAGAAGTTAAATCGGCAGCAATCATCTGATCATCTGTAACAGTTGTTTCAACAGAATTTTCTTGCCCAAAAACGCTCCCACAAACTAAAACGAACAAAAATAAGATATAGTTCTTCATATTTTTAAATCATAACTAAACATAAAAATACAAATTATACTAACATCAACCAGAATTATTGTTTAGTGTAAAAGGAAAATCAAATCATAATAAATTCAGTAACTTTATAGAAATAAAAATCAACAAATAAAATGAATCATTTAAAAGATAAAGTTGCCTACATTACAGGTGGATCAAAAGGTATTGGCTACGGAATTGCCCAAGCACTTTTAAAAGCTGGTATGAAAGTCGCAATTTCTGGTAGAAATACCGAAGCTATACAAAAAGCAAAAGAACAATTGGGCAGTGAAAATGTTTTGGCTTTAGTTTCTGATGTACGAAATTTTGAAGAGGAACAAAAAGCTACCGCCACTATTTTAAAAGAATTTGGCAAGATAGATGTCGTAATTGCTAATGCAGGTTTGGGTAAATTTGCACCTATTCACGAAATGAATTTAGAGGATTGGAATGCAATGATTGATACCAACCTAACAGGAGTTTTTCACACTTTAAAGGCAACCGCCCCACAACTTATTGACAATAAAGGTTATTATATATCGATTTCTAGCTTGGCAGGCACCAACTTTTTTGCTAACGGAGCCGGTTACAATGCGTCGAAATTTGGTGTGGTAGGTTTTACGCAGGCAGCGATGTTAGATTTAAGAGCGTACGATGTGAAGTGTACTACGATTATGCCGGGATCGGTTACTTCGCATTTTAACGAACATGTACCAAATGATAACGATGCTTGGAAAATTCAACCCGAAGATATTGGTCAGTTGGTGGTAGATTTGCTTAAAATGAACCCGAATGTATTGCCAAGCAAAATTGAAGTTCGACCTACAAAGACTTCTTAATAATTGATAAAGTTTAAATAATTCTATAAAAAAGAAGCTGTCTCAAAAACTAGACAGCTTCTTTTTGTTTATTCAACCACAAATTCTACGTTTTCAATAACAGAACTTGATGGCGCTTTAAAAGCCAGTTTAACTTTTGTTTGCTTATCTGAATGATCTACTTTTAAAGTACCGTTGGTGATTTTGAAATAGCCCGCTTCACCTTTGCAGTAACAATGCTTGCCATAAACCAATTTAACTTCTTCTAAAGCAGTGTCTTTATATTCTTTTTTAAAAGCTTTAGCAGGAATTTCCATGAAAATTTCTTCTTTGTAAAAATCATCGGCATGATTTCCTTCTGCTTTGTTTCTGTCGAAACTATATTCTACCAAAACCGTTTCCGGGTTGTAAATTGTTTGCGGATATAACTGCTCAAAACCGTTTAAGTTCAAAGCTTTATCATACGCACGCGTAGCCATTACTTTTCCGTTTTCTGGCGCAACCGAATACATGGTCATTTTTTTACCAAGCCAGTTGGTAGATTCAACTCCTTTTGTAGTTGAACAGCTAATTGTTACAGCTGCAACAGCCAATAGCGCAATCATTTTTTTCATATATTTATTTACCGTTATAATTATTCATTGCATTGTTTAAACCCGCCAAAGCAAATTCTTTCACTGCTTTAGAAACGGTTTCTAAACGTTCTTTTAATGCTGTTGTTTCTTCATCACTCCAATCGCCCAGAACGTAATCAACCTGCTGCCCTTTTTTAAATTGATCAGATATTCCAAATCGTAATCTAGGATATTCCGAACTGTTCAAAATCAGTTGAATATTCTTCAACCCATTATGTCCTCCATCTGATCCTTTTGCCTTAATTCGAATAGATCCGAAAGGTAAATTTAAATCATCTGTAATAATTAAAATGTTTTCTTTTGCAATTTTTTCTTTATCCATCCAATACTGCACCGCCTTACCCGACAAATTCATATAGGTATTAGGTTTTAAAAGCAATAAAATTTTATTTTTTACCTTGATTTCGGTCAAAGCTCCCAATTTTACTGTTTCAAAAGTTGCACCGGCTTCATTTGCCATAAAATCAACCGCCTTAAAACCAATATTATGACGCGTATTTACATATTCGGCACCAATGTTACCTAACCCAACTATTAAATATTTTTTCATTCTTTCTGTTTGATCTTGATTGTGCGATTTAGCTTTAAACCACTTTGTAAAAAAATTCATTGCAAATGTATTAACAATTAGGTAATTTAGAAACAGAAACGCAAGTTATGGAAAACTTACACATTATTTGGGATTTTATTAAAGAATGGTACTGGATTCCGTTACTGCTGATAAACACTACCGCTTTTATTACTATTTTGGTAGAAAACGGCAAGCCAGAAAAAACGATTGCCTGGCTAATGGTCATTGTTTTTTTTCCGTTTGGTGGAGTGATTCTTTATTATTTCTTTGGACAAAAGTTTCAAAAAGAAAAATATTTCAGAAAATTAGACCACAGATACAAACAAAAATTAGAAGAACGTTGGAACGATTTACAACCTTTTATATGTAAAGAAATAAAACTAACCGATAGTTACGATTCGCATTTAAACGATGTGTTTGAATATTTGGTAAATACCCGAAACGCAATTCCAACATCGAACAACGAGGCACAGCTTTTAGTAAACGGCGAAGAGAAGTTTAAACTTTTAGTTGCTGATTTAAAAAATGCACAACACCATATACACCTTGAATATTATATTTTTGATGAAGATGAAATTGGTAATGAAATTTTAGATATTTTAGTCGAGAAAGCTCAAAACGGAGTCGAAGTACGCTTGATTATCGATGATTTTGGTTCTGCAAAATTTGCCAAACGAAAAAAATATTATGAAGATCTTGGCATTCAGTTTGAAATTTTCCTTCCGGTTCGGTTTTCTTCTTTAGCAAACAGCAATTACCGCAACCACCGAAAAATTGTGGTGATTGATGGTACAATTGGATACGTGGGGGGAATTAATATTTCAGACAAATACATTAACCCAAACAAATTTAAACTTTACTGGCGCGATACTGCTTTGCGTATAGAAGGTGATGGGGTAAAAATGCTTCAGGTACAATTCTGGCTACATTGGCAAAGTATAGCTAAAAACACTTTTTTACTCACTCCAAAATATTTACCAACTTTCTCTACGCAATTTAGCCGGAAATTACCTATTACTTTTGCTTTTTCATCTCCAGGAAATACTCCACCGCACGTAATGGAAGCAATGATTTTAAGTATTTCGGCAGCCCAAAAAAGCATTCAATTGTGTACGCCTTATTTTATTCCGACCGATTCTTTTAAAACCGCTTTATTAATTGCTGTTTCTAAAGGTGTAGAAGTTTCATTAATGATTCCTGACCGAGGCGATTCTACGGTTGTTCAAGCTGCTTCGCTTTCTTTTTTAAAGCCATTTGTGCAACGTGGAATGAAAGTTTATTTGTACCAAAAAGGGTTTATTCACGCCAAAACCATGTGTATTGATGGCATTTTGAATTATATAGGAACCACTAATTTAGATTCGCGAAGTTTTTTAATAAATTTTGAGTTATCGGCTGTTCTGTTCGATGAAAAAATTGCACAACAACTTACCCAACAGTTTCATAAAGACGTAACAACAAGCAAAATATTTACTGCCGAATTATGGAAAACCGAAAAATGGTATTACAAAGCTTTTGCATCAATTTGTAGGCTGTTAGCGCCTTTACTATAATTTTTCAATCCGCATACCAGCAATTTGGTGCATACCGGTTGGTTTGGTAATGTGATCGTACTTTTCGCTTTTGTTAATATCAATATTCGATGTCGGCAAAATTTTAACCCACAATGAAATTTCATCATTTTTTTGCAGTTGTACTTCGGTTGGTGCAATTAAAAGTCCGGCTGCAACATCAAAGTTTCCATAACTGAATCGAAATTCTGTTTTACCTAAAATTCCTTCGGTAGGTAATTTTGCATTTTTAATCAGGTACAGTTCCATATGAATACTGTCTTTAGACGAGTTGCCCATTACACCCGGATTGATGTTTGCAAACGCAGATACTTCAAATGTGCCCGATGAGGAGATCGTGATTTTATCGTTTAAAAATTGAGTAATTTTATTATACACTACATCTACCGGCTGAAACTTTATCTGTTGCATAATCGTTGGTGTATTTTCTAAATGTATGCTGCGAATACTACGAATGTAAAACGATTTTTCTTGTGCCGATCCGCTAAAACCAATCAACAGAACTAATAATTTAATAATATCTTTGAAATCCATCTTCACTACTAATTAACTTTATGTTCATAGAAAACGAAATACAATTTTTGTTTTTTCGTTCGCAACCCAATACGCAACCTAGTAGCACATTTCCTATAAGTCCGGAACTTATTGCCGGTGCAATAACTACATCTTTTTGTAAATATACAATTGTTGGATGCACGTCTATTCTTGAAAATAGATCCTGATTATCCTGATCGAACGATTTACGGGTTGCCGCTACATAAATTTCGTTATTTTCTGATATTTGTACAATACCAAAATTTACGCCTCCCCTATTAAACTTAATCACACTCGTACTAGGATTAAAATTAAAAGATGCCGAAATTTCATAATAACCGTTTTCGGGGATGGTAAGCTTTTTTGTATCCTCATTAATTACAAACAACGTATTCGATACAATTTCCTGCTTATCCATTTTTAGATAATGAAATGTTTTATCTGTTCCGGGGCGAATATTAAATGTTTGCTGCTTACTGGTTTTGTATGTAAACGTTTCTTGTGAAAAAGCTAACATGGGAAACAGCATTAAAAACAAAAAAAATCTCATGTTGTTTTCTTTCAAAGATACAAAAATTTAAAAACCTTTATTTCCGTCAAGACCTCACAGGTTTTAAAAACCTGTGAGGTCTATAATTAAAAAATTAATGCAGCTAAAAATCAGCTGCATTAATCACTTTATATAAATAAAAAAATTTATTCTACACCACCACCTATTGCTTTATAAAGCTTAATGTGGGCATTCCATAAATCATATTGTGTATTAATAATGCTTAATTGTGCGTTTAGTTCGCTTTCGTTAGCTGTTAAAACTTCCAAATAGCTTGCCATACCGTTATTCAATAATTCTTGCGAATATTCTACAGCTGTTTTATACGCTTCTGCCTCTTGTTTTTTCAAAGCTATTTTCTTTGTATTGTTTTCAATGCTATATAAAGCGTCTGAAATTTCTTTACTTGCGTTTAAAATAGTTTGTTTATAGGTTAAAAAGGCTTTTTCTTTATTGGACAAACTTATTTCATACTGTGTACGTATTTGTCTACCATTTAAAATAGGTTGTGCAATTCCGCCAATAACACTCGCAAAAAAGGAAGTAGGATCGAACAATTTTTCAAAATCTACCGATTGTAATCCGCCTGAAGCTGTTAATCTTAACGTTGGATAAAAACTTGCTTTGGCTACATTTGTTAATTCAAAGGCATTTCTAAAACCTAATTCTGCTGCCAAAACATCGGGGCGATTGTGTAATACATTGATTGAAAGCCCGTATTTTAGCGAATTTTCTAATGGTTTTGAACTGTTATTGAACGTAAACGAATCGCGTAATATCGAATCGGGAAATCCACCCATTAAAATACTCATTGAATTTTCTTGTACTTTAATAGCAGTATCAATATCCAACAACATTGCCTCTACGCTTAAAACTTGTGCTTCACTTTGTTGCACAGCAACTTCGGTAACACGTCCGGCTTCTTTCAAGGCTTTGTTTGTTCTTAAAGTCAAGCTACGGTTTGCTAACGTTTTATATAAAATAGTTCGTTGTTCTGTTAATGCCAAAATATTATAATAACTAGAAGCAACCATTGCAATTAATTCTGTTTGAACTGCCTGATGTGTTGCTACTGTTTGTAGATAAGTAGCTTCGGCAGCCAGTTTTTTACTGGTGATTTTACCCCAAATATCGGCTTCCCAACCCAAATTAGCTGTAATATCAAACTGATCTAAACGCTGACGCTGACCTAAAATACGCCCAAATTGTGTATTGATTGAGTTTACCGAATGGGTGTAATTGGCACCTACGCTAAAAGTTGGCAAATAACCCGCTCGACCTTGTTGTTGATAAGCTTCGGCTTGCTTAATGTTTTCTAACGCCATACGAAGATCGGTATTGTTTGTCAATGCCGTTTCTATATGATTCTGTAATGTGCTGTTAGTAAAAATTTCGCGCCATGGAAGAATCTGTTGTTGCGTGCTATCATACAAAACTTTTGTTGTTGATATAATAGTTGATTGATTAAGCAATGGTCTTTGCTCAATATTAGGCTTTTGATAGTCTTTTGTAACAATACACGATTGCAAAGTAATCGCAGAAATTGCTACAAATGATAATTTATATATCGTTTTCATAATTATTCTTCTATTACTTTTTGATCGAATTTCATTGGTTTGATTTTCTCTTGAATGGCTTGAAAAATCACAAATAGTACAGGAATTACAAATACTCCTAAAACGGTTCCAATTAACAAACCAAAGGCGGCACCTGTACCAATTGATCGGTTTCCAATATATCCAACACCACCTGCAAACACTAAAGGCATCAATCCTAAAATAAAGGCAAACGATGTCATTAAAATAGGTCGTAAACGTGCTTTTGCACCAGAAATTGCTGCCTGCATAATTGTTTCGCCAAATTTTCTGCGTTGTAAAGCAAATTCAACAATTAAAATGGCATTCTTGGCGAGCAACCCAACGAGCATGACCAAAGCAATTTGAAAGTAAATGTTGTTTTCTAATCCGGCTACTTTTTGCGATATAAAAGCTCCCATGATACCTGTTGGCAATGATAAAATTACTGCAAAAGGCAACATATAACTTTCATACTGGGCAGCCAAAATAAAATAGACAAACACAATACACAACGCAAAAATTAAGATGGTTTGCGATCCCGCGTTAATTTCCTCACGTGTTAATCCGGTAAAATCTACACCATAATTGCTTGATAATTGTTTTTCGGCTACTTCTTGTACAGCTCTAATAGCATCGCCCGAAGAATAACCTGGTTTTGGTGCTCCCGAAATATTTGCCGAAGTAAATAAGTTAAAACGGTTAACAGATTGTGGTCCGTACACTTTCTCTAAAGTTACAAACTGACTTAAAGGTGCCATTGCGCCTGAGGCTGTACGAACAAACATACCGTTTAAGCTGGATACGTTTTTACGATCATTAGGCATAGATTGCAACATAACGCGGTATTGCTTACCAAAACGAGTAAAATCGCTTACATAATTACCTCCAACATAACCTTGTAATGCAGAAAATATATTACTTACCGAAACTCCCGATTGTTTTGCACGAACAATATCTAATTTAATTTCGTATTGTGAATAATTGGTGTTGAATGATGTTTGCGAATATAAAATTTCCGGGCGTTGCATTAAGGCTGCAATATAATCTTGAGTTACCTTATCGAAATCTTTTAAATCGCCACCCGATTTATCTAACAGTTTCATTTCAAATCCGCCCGACATACCAAAACCTGGAATACTTGGAGGCTGAAAGAAAATCATTTTTGCTTCGGGGAAATTTTTTCCTGCCAAACCAAACAACTTTCCAATAACCACATCGGTCGCTTTTTCTGGATCTGTTCGTTTTGCAAAAGCTTCCATTTTAATCATTAAGAAACCGTAGTTAGATCCTGCACCAGAAATAATACTACGTCCCGAGATAACGGTTACCGATTCAATTCCCGGAATTTTTTGTGCCTGTGCCGAAAATTCTTTTTCTAATTTCTGAACACGATCCATAGATGCACCCGCAGGTAGTTCAACATTCCCCATGATAAAACCACGATCTTCACTTGGAACAAACCCGGCAGGCATGGTTTTATTAGCAAAATAGGTTATTGCTAAACACCCGATTAAAATACCAAACGACACCCATTTATGCTTAAACAAAAATTTAAATGAGCGACCGTATTTTTCGGTCATTGCATTAAACGAATTGTTAAAAGCATCGAAAAATCGTTGTACAAAATTGCGTTTTTTACCATGTGCATCATCGTGTTGTTTTAAGAACAAGGCGCACAATGCAGGGCTTAACGTTAAAGCGTTTAATGCCGAAATAGCAATAGCCACAATAAGCGTTACCCCAAACTGTTTATAAAAAACCCCTGTTGGTCCCGAAATAAAGGTTACAGGTATAAACACGGCACACATTACCAAGGTAATAGATACAATGGCACCCGAAATTTCGCTCATGGCATTTGTAGTTGCTGTACGTGCATCCTGACCGGTTTCTTCCATCTTGGCGTGCACGGCTTCTACCACCACAATGGCATCATCTACCACAATACCAATGGCGAGCACTAAGGCAAAAAGTGTTAACAAGTTTAACGAAAAACCAAATATATTCAAGAAAAAGAAAGTTCCAATAATAGAAACTGGCACCGCAATTAACGGAATTAAAGTAGATCTTAAATCTTGTAAGAAAACATATACCACGATAAAAACCAGAATAAATGCTTCGATTAAAGTATGTACAACCTTTTCTATGGAAGCATCTAAAAACTCATTCGAATCTAAATTGATTTTATAATGAATACCTTCTGGTAGATTATTTTGAATGATGTCTAATTCTTTTTTAATGTTGTTGATGATGTCTTGCGCATTTGATCCTGGCGTTTGATAAATTGCCATTGCCACCGCAGGCATACCGTTTAATTCAGAATTTCCACCATAGGTTTGCGATCCCAGTTGTACTTCGGCAACATCTTTTAAGCGTAAAACCTGTCCGTTTTCTAACGATTTAATTACAATATCTTCGTATTGTTTTTCGGTTTTATATTTACCGCTGTATTTAATGATGTATTGAAACGATTCGCCCGAGTTTTCACCCAACTGCCCGGCTGCTGCCTCTAACGATTGTTCGTTAATTGCAGTACTAACATCTGCTGGTACCAAGCCATAGGTTGCCATTTTAGCAGGATCTAACCAAATACGCATCGAATAATTTTTCGCTCCGAAAACCGATGCATCACCTACTCCGTTAACACGTTTAATTTCAGGAATAACGTTGATATTCATATAATTTTGAATATACGTTGCATCGTAATCTTTATTATCGGAATAAAACGATAAAAACATTAACGACGAGGTTTGCTGTTTTTGAGTTGTAACACCTGAACGCGTAACTTCTGAAGGCAATAAAGGCGTTGCACGCGCAACACGGTTTTGCACGTTTACCGAAGCAATATCAGGATCTATTCCTTGTTTAAACACCACTTGTATAGATGCCGATCCGTCGTTACTGGCAGTTGAAGTAATGTAATCCATTCCTTCAACACCGTTAATTTGTTCTTCAATAGGAACAATTACACTTTCAAGCACCGTTTGGGCATTGGCACCCGGGTACGAAGCTGCTACTTGTACCGTTGGCGGTGCAATATCGGGGTATTGTGTTACGGGTAATACCGTTAATCCCAAAATACCCAGAATGACTATTAAGGTAGAAATTACTGTAGAAAGTACAGGTCTTTCAATAAAAGTTTTTAACATTTTTTATTTTTTAGAATACTGGTTTTATAGCACTAACAATAGAATCAAAATTTACTTGTTTAGGTTTAATCGCCGTTTTATTTCGCAACGAACCTACCCCACTAACAATAATAGGATCACCTTCTTTAATACCGTCTTGTACAATAATCATGTTGTCTACACGGTCTACCACGTTAATTACAGTTGAAACCGCAGTATCATTAACTACTTTGTACACATTAATTTTTCCCTGTTGTTCGTACGATGCTACTTCTGGAACTACCAGTACATTCATATATTTTTTTGGTAAAAGTACCGTACCACTGTTACCATTGCTTAATAGTTTATTAGGATTTGAAAAAGCTACACGAAACTGAACTGTTCCTGTAGTGGCATCAATTTGACCTGAAACTGTTTCTATTTTACCTTTTTCGCTGTAAATACTTCCGTCTGCCAATTGTAATTCCACTTGCGGAAGGTTCTTTATTTTTTCGCTCATGGTAGTACCTGGCGATGCGTTTAAAAACTTAAAATATTCTTTCTCGTTCATTGAAAAATAAGCATACACCGAGCTGATATCTGCAATAGTTGTTAACGCTGTAGGATCTGATGGACCTACCAAACTACCTTTTTTCAACGGTAACTGCCCCACAACACCGCTAATAGGCGCGCGCACAACCGAATAATCTACATTTGCACTAGCCGAACCATAATTGGCTTTGGCTTGTGCCAACATACTTTTTGCCGATGCTAAATTTGCTTTGGCTGTTTCTAACTGAACCGAACTAATAATATTTTTTTGCACCAAAGGAATCAGTTTATCAACCTCAACCTGCGCAACATTTACATTTGCCTGGGCTACCGAAATACCCGATTTTGCAGCATTTGCAGTTTCTGCCAAATTATTTGCTTCTAACTTAAACAAAGGTTGCCCTTTACTAACCAGTTGTCCTTCGTGCACATACACTTCTTGAATGTAGCCTTGAATTTTTGCACGTACATCGTTATTAATTTTTCCTTGTATGCTTGCAGGAAATTCGGTATAACCAACTACATCTTTTGTTGTTGCCGATACCACATCTAACAATGGTGCGTGTGCCTGTTGGGCAGCTTCTTTTTTAGAACAGCCAATTGTTGCTGTTGCAACGAGCACCATAAAAAGGGTTTTAAGGGTATTATTCTTCATTTGTTTTAATATGGAGTTTTAGGTTTTGAATTGTTTTTTCTATTGATTGTGTTACGTCGTTTAAATGATCTATATAAACATCGAAAGCTTGTGCCTTAAAAAGTTCATTGCAATTAGATTTTCGATATTCCTTTAATTTTAAATTAATTTCTTTTTCGCTTTTTAATCGTTTTAAAACATCTTCCAAACGCATTAAAAACTGATTTTTGTTGGTTCTAAAATAACGTTTACGTTCGTTTTCTTTTTTAAATTGTTCGATAAAATTCAGTTCGACTAAAGAATTCAGGCTATGCGAAATAGAGCTTTTACTTGCGTGAAAAAGTTCTACTAGCTCATCAAACGTTAAACCGTCTTTGCAATTATTAAAAATAAACAGAGCGTAAATACGTGCAGTTAAAGGCGGTAGTTTATAGTAAACTTCGTAATGTTCTGATATTTCTTTAAATAAATCTAACGATAAAACCTGCTGCATGACGCTAATTTTCTACAAAAATACTTTTAGTTCGGCAATCACCGAACCAAAATCGTGTTAATTTTTTACTAAATATATTTAACAAATTGTTTTACTGCTTAATTATTTGATTGTTTTACAATTACGCAGAAATATGCATTAATTCGATAAAAAACCTTAAAAAAAATTTGGACTGAATATTTTTTAATCTATATATTTGCACTCACAAAATCAAACGAAGATTTAAACATCGTAAATGCGGAAGTAGCTCAGTTGGTAGAGCGTCAGCCTTCCAAGCTGAATGTCGCGAGTT
>JBEBXO010000029.1:0-30667 GCA_040391585.1 Paenimyroides ummariense
GTATTGAAGGTGTTGAGCATGAGTTTTCTACTATTTCTGGTGTTGTTGAGGATGTAACAGAAATTATCTTAAACTTAAAGCAAGTACGTTTCAAACGTCAGATCGAAGATATAGATAACGAATCTGTTAGCATTTCATTCACAGGAAAAGATCAATTAACAGCTGGCGATTTCCAAAAATATATCTCAGGTTTTCAAGTATTGAACCCTGATTTGGTTATCTGTAACCTAGACGGTAAAATTACCATTAACATGGAAATTTCTATCGAAAAAGGTAGAGGATACGTTCCAGCAGAAGAAAACAGAAAACCTAACGCACCTTTCGGAACCATTTATACAGACTCTATTTACACGCCTGTAAAAAATGTAAAATATGCGATTGAAAACTATCGTGTAGAACAAAAAACCGATTACGAAAAGTTAGTTTTTGATATTGTTACCGACGGATCTATTCATCCTAAAGACGCTTTAACAGAAGCAGCAAAAACATTGATTCATCATTTTATGTTGTTCTCTGATGAAAGAATCACTTTAGAGGCCGATGAAATTGCTCAAACTGAATCATACGATGAGGAATCATTGCACATGAGACAGCTTCTGAAAACGAAATTGGTAGATTTGGATCTTTCAGTAAGAGCATTAAATTGTTTAAAAGCGGCTGAAGTTGATACATTAGGCGATTTGGTTTCTTATAACAAAAACGATTTAATGAAATTTAGAAACTTCGGAAAAAAATCATTAACAGAATTAGAAGAACTGGTTCAGGTTAAAGGATTAACTTTCGGAATGGATCTTTCAAAATACAAATTAGATAAAGAATAAATTACTTCATATTTTGCTCTCCAAAGCGGATTGAAGCAAGATGAAGGTTAAATAAACTACGTCATGAGACACGGAA
Organism: Paenimyroides ummariense; assembly: GCA_040391585.1. GTDB lineage: Bacteria > Bacteroidota > Bacteroidia > Flavobacteriales > Flavobacteriaceae > Flavobacterium > Flavobacterium ummariense_A. Next base: position 898 of record JBEBXO010000029.1, read on the forward strand.
AAAAAGTAAACCATTTAAGCAGACAAGCTAGTCACAGAAAAGCTATGTTGGCTAATATGGCTTGTTCTTTAATAGAACACAAGCGTATTAATACTACTGTTGCTAAAGCAAAAGCATTAAAACAATTTGTTGAGCCTTTAGTAACTAAATCTAAAACAGACGATACACACAACCGTCGTATTGTGTTCTCTTACTTAAGAAATAAGTATGCTGTAACTGAATTATTCAGAGAGGTTGCTCCTAAAGTAGGTGATCGTCCGGGAGGATATACGCGTATCATTAAATTAGGAAATCGTTTAGGAGATAATGCTGAAATGGCAATGATCGAATTAGTAGATTTCAACGAAATTTATAACGCTGCTAAAAAAGAAGTTAAAAAAGCTACAACTCGTAGAGGTAGAAAAAAAGCTGATACAGCTGAAACTACTCCTGCTGCCGAAACTTCTACTGAAGCTAACGAAACGAATGAGTAATTTTTTAAACATAAATTATTCTATAATATTAAAAGGACAAACTTTTAAAGTTTGTCCTTTTTTTTATGCTTTTTTTTAAAGTATTTGTATTAATTTTGTACACCGAAACAATCAACAATAATGAAATATACTTCTAAAGATAAAGCCATTGTACTTTTAAGCGATGGTACTATTTTTCATGGAAAATCAGTAGGGATAAAAGGCACAACAACAGGCGAAATTTGTTTTAATACAGGGGTAACAGGTTATCAGGAAATTTTTACCGATCCTTCTTACTTCGGGCAAATAATGCTTTCTACCGTTGCGCACATTGGTAATTATGGCGTTCATGAAGATGAAGTAGATTCAGACGGAATTAAAATTGCGGGTTTGGTTTGTAAAAATTTTAGTAAAGATTTTTCTCGACCTGATGCTGATGGATCTTTATATGATTACTTCGAAAAGAAAAATCTGGTGGCTGTTTCTGATGTTGATACACGCGCATTGGTAAGTTATATTCGCGATAACGGAGCCATGAATGCTGTTATTTCAACAGACGGAAAATCAATCGACGAATTAAAAGAAATTTTAGCAGCCGTTCCAGATATGAAAGGTTTAGAATTGGCTTCGGCAGTTTCTACTAAAGAACCTTATTTTTATGGTGACGAAAATGCAACATATAAAGTTGCTGCGTTAGATTTTGGTATTAAAACAAATATCTTGCGTTGCCTTGCTGCACGTGACTGTTATGTTAAGGTGTATCCTTACAACGCCACGCTTGAAGACTTAAATAATTTCAATCCTGATGGATATTTCTTGTCTAACGGACCTGGAGATCCACAACCGCTAACACAGGTTATTGAAACGGCTAAAGATATTATTGCTACTAATAAACCGGTTTTTGGAATTTGTTTGGGGCATCAAATCATTGCTTTATCGCAGGGTGTAAATACCTATAAAATGTTTAACGGTCACCGCGGAATCAATCACCCTATTATGAATGCGGTTTCTGGAAAAGGCGAAATTACTTCTCAAAACCACGGTTTTGCCGTAGTACGTGAAGAAGTAGAGCAAAATGATAATTTAGAAATTACACATTACCACTTAAATGACAATACCGTAGCAGGTATCCGTTTAAAAGACAAGCAGGTGTTTTCGGTACAATACCACCCGGAATCATCACCAGGTCCAAATGATTCTAAATATTTGTTTGATCAATTTGTATCGTACATGAAAGAATATAAAGGAGCTTAATTGTTCTTCTTTTAAATTGATAAAGCCTTTTAGTCACGTGCTAAAAGGTTTTTTTGTATATTTATAATTAGTTTTAACTCGTAGTACATTATCTTTTTATACGTAATCAATTAAAAACGAATAGTTTTTTTTACCACATAGATTCTGTATTTATTGTTGAATAAATTTTAGGTTACATAGTTATTGTATTTTACAAAATGAACATAGCAGGACTATGTGTTTTATCAATGATAAAAACTATGATCCTTTTTTGGTCTATAACGTGCTAATGAATCCGTGAATAACTATGTTTTCTACTGTGGTTAAAACATATAAATCTGTACATCAGTGGATATTTTATAGTACACTACGGGTTTGGACTTACTATTAAATAGATATGCTTATGATCACATTAAATATTCATGTCAATTTTATTTATGGATGGGGATCTCTTCGCTCTATTAAAGTTTTTGTAGATGATATTTTCCATTCTAAAATTAACGCGCACGGATTTCACTCAATCCAAATTCCTACTGATGCTGAGAAAATTACTTTTGCTTTAGGCGTAATAAAACCTTATAGAACAACAGTTTGTATTTCGGAAGAATATTTGTACAGCAATGAATTTTTTGTGGGATTGTATTTGCATCATCGAAGTTTGCTGCTTTCGTTTTATGACAGTTTAAAAAAAGATTATTTGCGAAGTAAGGTATTGACCAAAGAAACGTACAATACTTTTATAAATGATATTTACCAACAAGAAGTTATTGTGCTTGCCGATCGTAAAATTGCTGTTTTAACTTTGATATTGTCCGTACTTATTTTTGTTTTTTCTATCGTTCAACAACAAAATGATTGGGCTCCTTTAGCTTTTCTGCTTAGTTTGTCAACCATGATTTCAACTTTGGTACATTTTAATGACAAAGTGATAGAAAAGCTAACTTTTAAAACCCGGGTGTTTACGGCGATAGCCTCGTTTGTTTTAAGTGCTTTGTTTTTAGAGAACAGTTTTATGTACCTTCGTTTTGTTATTATTATGTTTACATTGATGTTGTTTGCAATTTATTCAAAAGAAGTAAAAAGCATACAAGTAAAAAAAATATAAGCATAAAAAAACCTCGACAAATCGAGGTTTTTGTGTTATTTATCAATGTGTTCAACCTTTAAAATTTCTAATTTTAAGTCGCCATTTTTTGCCGGCCATTCTATTGTTTCGCCTGCTTTATATCCAACCATGGCAATTCCTTCATCAGATAAAATAGAAATTTTGTTTTTACTAGGTTTCGATTTTTTAGGTCCTACAAAAGTGACTGTTTTTTCTTGATCCGTAGTATGGTTTTTGTAAGTAACTATGCTGTTTACGCATACAATATCAGCAGGAAGTTCTCTTCTTAAAATTTGCGTTGCGTTGCGCAATTCACTTATTAAAATTTCTTCTTCTTTTATAGTTACTTTTTTTCTGCGTACGTGATCTTTAATTAAATCGTATGTTCCTGTTGTTAAAATGATATTCGACATTTTTCTTGTTTTATGTATATGAAATAATATTAAAGTTGATGATATAGCTGACTCTACATAAAAACTACGCATAGCACGATCTGTTTCATGTGACCATCAAATTAAAACGTTATATATAATTCTAGAAAGATTCCCTGTTAGAGTCGCAACAGGGTTTAAGAAAGGAACTCTTTAGAGCTTTGTAAGAAAATATCGTCGTGCAAATAACACAACGAGTCTAAAAGCCGGTTCAATCGATTATCGTTAAAATAAAAGTTTGAAAACTTCATTTTCTTTATTAATTGAGTTTAATATCTACTAAAGTAATGCTTTTTATCTGTATGAAAAAATCTTTAACTGATAATTAAGTATTTATCTTAAAATTACTTCTTTTTTTTTATCGATCAAATAATTACATTTGCACCAACAAATTAAACAACACAATTAAAGATATGAGTACTATTGTAAAAATTCATGCACGCCAAATTTTAGATTCTCGCGGAAATCCAACGGTAGAAGTAGACGTGGTTACAGAAACAGGCGTTTTAGGTCGCGCAGCAGTTCCATCGGGTGCATCAACAGGTGAACACGAAGCGGTAGAACTACGTGATGGTGGTAAACACTGGATGGGTAAAGGTGTTTTAATGGCTGTTAAAAACGTTAACGAAGTAATTGCAGAAAACATTGTTGGTTTTTGTGTTTTTGAACAAAACGCGATCGATCAAGCAATGATTGAATTAGACGGTACTCCAAATAAATCAAACCTTGGGGCAAATGCAATTTTAGGTGTTTCATTGGCTGTTGCAAAGGCTGCAGCTAACGAATTGGGAATGCCATTGTATCGCTACGTAGGTGGTGTTTCGGCAAATACATTGCCTGTTCCAATGATGAATATCATTAACGGTGGATCACATTCTGATGCACCTATCGCATTCCAGGAATTTATGATTATGCCGGTTTCTGCTAAAAATTTTACAGAAGCTATGCAAATGGGAACAGAGATTTTTCATAATCTTAAAAAAGTATTACACGATAGAAATTTAAGTACGGCAGTTGGTGACGAAGGTGGTTTTGCACCAAATTTAGCTGGCGGAACAGAAGATGCGTTAGATTCTATTAAACTGGCTGTTGAAAAAGCAGGTTATGTTTTTGGAAAAGATATTATGATTGCGTTAGATTGTGCTGCATCTGAATTTTATGTAAACGGAAATTACGATTATACAAAATTTGAAGGTGAAACAGGAAAAATACGTACTTCTGAAGAGCAAGCGGCGTATTTAGCAGAATTGTGCGACAAATATCCAATTATTTCAATTGAAGACGGTATGTACGAAGACGATTGGAGCGGTTGGAATTTACTAACTCAAAAAATTGGAAACAATGTACAGTTGGTTGGCGATGATTTGTTTGTAACGAATGTTTCTCGTTTAGAGCGCGGTATCAATGAAAATACAGCAAATTCTATTTTAATTAAAGTAAACCAGATTGGAACGTTAAGTGAAACCATTGCAGCTGTAAATATGGCACATAATGCAGGGTACACATCGGTTATGAGTCACCGTTCGGGCGAAACAGAAGATAATACTATTGCAGATTTGGCTGTAGCGTTAAACTGCGGACAAATAAAAACGGGTTCTGCATCGCGATCTGATCGTATGAGTAAGTACAACCAGTTGCTTCGCATTGAAGAAGAATTAGGTTCGGTAGCTTACTATCCGCAACATAAAGCGTTTAAAATAAACAGATAATTCAATAAAATTAAAAATGACACTAAATGTGTCATTTTTTGTTTTTAGGGTGTTTTATTTTTAATATGTTAAAACAAGGTAGCAAACTTTGAGAATTTGAAATTATTATCCTAAATAATTGATGATTAAACGGATTGATATGCTTTAATTGTTGTATAAATAATAAGTAATTACTATGATTGATAAGAATTATTTATATATTTATCCTTTACTAAGTGAAACATTTTTTTTAAATTCGCTAAAAACAAATTAAAAAAATAAACTAAAAGATATATGTCAAAAACTGCAACTATAGCGATAGATGACAAAACGATTGACTTACCGGTTATCGTTGGAACAGAAAACGAAGTAGCTATCGATATTGAAAAGTTAAGAGCCTTAACAGGTGCTATTACATTAGATCCGGGATACAAAAATTCAGGATCATGTAAAAGTGCTATTACTTTTTTAGATGGTGAAGAAGGTATTTTAAGATACCGCGGCTATTCTATTGAAGATTTAGCAGAAAAATCAAACTTTTTAGAAGTAGCTTATTTAGTTATTTTCGGTGAGTTGCCAACTGCAAAGCAAATCGAAACTTTTGAAGCCGATATCCGTAAGTACACGTTGGTGAATGAAGAAATGAAAGGCATTATAGACGGTTTTCCAAAACATGCGCACCCAATGGGTATTTTGGCATCGTTAACTTGTTCGTTAACAGCATTTAATCCTAAGGTGGTAAATGTAGAAAGCGAAAAAGATATGTACGAAGCGGTTTGTAAAATCATGGGTAAATTCCTTGTGGTTGCTACCTGGACATACAGAAAAATCAACGGCTATCCTTTAAATTATTACGATAATACCTTACCTTATGTAGACAACTTTTTACAATTAATGTTTAAGTTGCCAACAGCACCTTATAAAGTAAACCCGGTTGTTTTAAACGCTATTGACAAGTTGTTTATTTTACATGCCGATCACGAACAAAACTGTTCTACATCAACAGTTCGTATGGTAGGTTCATCACATGCTGGTTTATTTGCTTCTATCTCTGCAGGTGTTTCTGCACTTTGGGGACCACTTCACGGAGGTGCAAACCAAGCTGTTTTAGAAATGTTAGAAGAAATTCAAAAAGACGGTGGTGATGCAGACAAGTATCTTGCAAAAGCAAAAGATAAAAACGATCCATTCCGTTTAATGGGCTTTGGTCACCGTGTTTACAAAAATTTCGACCCACGTGCACGTATCATCAAGAAAGCGGCAGACGAAGTTTTGGCTGAATTAGGCGTGAACGATCCAATCTTGAAAATTGCGAAAGATTTAGAAGAAAAAGCATTGAAAGATGAATATTTCGTAGCAAGAAACCTTTATCCAAACGTAGATTTCTATTCAGGTATCATTTACCGTGCATTAGGAATTCCAACCGAAATGTTTACCGTAATGTTCGCTATTGGTCGTTTACCAGGATGGGTAGCTCAATGGAAAGAAATGCGTGAAAACAAAGAACCAATCGGTCGTCCACGTCAGGTTTACGTTGGTGAACCATTGCGTCCGTTCAAAGAAATGTCAGACAGATAATAAAAATCCGTCATTTATAATACAAAGCCAAATCAAATACGATTTGGCTTTTTTGTTTTTAATAGCATAACAGCAAAGAACTTCTTATATTTGCTGAAAACCAACATTCAAGAAAATATGAATTTACATGTAACCGATGAAACTTCAAGGCTTAAGGCCGTAATACTTGGAACTGCACAAAGTAACGGCCCAACACCGACAATAGATGAAGCTTACGATCCTAAATCATTAGAACATATAAAGGCAGGTACGTATCCTGTTGAAAGCGATATGGTTAAGGAAATGGATGCTTTTAACGAAGTTTTCAAGAAATATAATGTTACGGTTTACCGTCCGGAAATTATCGAAAATTACAATCAGATATTTAGCAGAGACATTGGTTTTGTGATTGACGATGTCTTTATAAAAGCCAATATTTTGCCAGATCGCGAGCGTGAGTTAGAAGCTATTCAATATGTAATCGATCAAATCGATCCTAAAAAAGTGGTGCGTCCGCCAGAAGAAGTGCATATCGAAGGGGGCGATGTAATGTTGTATAACGACCATATTTTTATAGGTACTTACAAAGGCAGCGATTATAAAGATTTTATTACCGCGCGAACCAATATGCAGGGGGTGCAATACATAAAAGAACTTTTTCCCAATAAAATTGTAAAGGAATTCGATTTGGTTAAATCTAAAATCGAACCACGTGATAATGCCTTACATTTAGACTGTTGTTTTCAACCTGTAGGAAAAAATAAAGGAATCATTTACAAATCGGGCTTCCGTGAAGAAGCAGATTATATGTATTTGGTAAATCTGTTTGGTAAAGAAAACCTGTTTCATATTACAAGAGAAGAAATGTATCATATGAACAGTAACGTTTTTTCTATTGATACCAATGTGGTTGTGGTAGAACAGAATTTTACCCGATTAATTGACTGGTTAGAAAGTAACGATTTTACGGTAGAGAAAATTCCTTATGCAGAAATAGCCAAACAAGAAGGCCTTTTACGTTGTTCAACTTTACCGTTAATAAGAGAGAAATAAAATTGTTTAAGGTTTCAGGTTTAAAGTTATGTAACCTATTAAACCTTGAACTTTAAACTTTAAACAAAAAATGATATGAGTCAGCAAGCAGCAAATACCGTATTAATGATTCGTCCGGTACAATTCCGTATGAACGAACAAACGGCAGTAAATAATTACTATCAGAAAAAATTAGAAGGATTAACTCCGGCAAATGTAAACCAAAAAGCACAAGAAGAGTTTGATGGTTTTGTGGAACGATTACGCTCGGTAGGCGTAAACGTTGTGGTGGTTGATGATACCAAAGAATCTGATACACCTGATAGTATTTTTCCAAACAACTGGATTTCGTTTCACGAAAATGCCGAAGTGGTGCTGTATCCTATGTTTGCAGAAAACCGCAGATTGGAACGCCGCGAAGATATTTTAGATTTATTGGAAGATCAAGGGTTTAAAATCAATGAAATAAACGACTATACGTCTGCCGAAGAAGATAATATTTTTTTAGAAGGAACGGGCAGTATGATTATCGACCGTGAAAATGCGAAAGTGTACGCCGCTTTGTCGCCTCGTGCCGATGAAGAACTGATTATAGAGTTTTGTGAAGACAACGATATGCACCCTGTTATTTTTGAAGCATACCAAACAGTAGATGGCAAACGTTTGCCAATTTATCACACCAACGTTATGATGAGTATTGCCGAAACATTTGCTGTTATTTGTGGTGATAGTATCGATGATAAACAAGAACGAAAGCTGGTTGTAAATGCTTTAAAAGAAGATGGTAAAGAAATTATTTATATTACCGAAGATCAAGTGAATCATTTTGCAGGAAATATGTTGCAGGTTGAAGGTAAAGACGGGCAATTATATATGGTTATGAGTACACAGGCATTTGAAAGTTTAAACAATGCACAAATAAAAGCAATAGAAAAACATTGTGCTATTTTACATGCACCGCTTTACACTATTGAAGCATGCGGCGGCGGAAGCGCCCGTTGTATGTTAGCCGAAGTGTTTTTGCCGAAAAACTAATAAAAAGTATACTTATTGTTTAAACCTCACAGGTTTTTAAAACCTGTGAGGTTTTTTTACGAATGGGTTTACTGAAAGCTGTTAAAACAAAAAAACACATCGAGAAATCAATGTGTTTTTTGTTTTATATATTTTTAAGATTCCTACGGAAAGACAAGATTGTGTCCAATTGTTCCGCAAAGTTTGTCATGCTGTAAGCATCCTTTAGAGCAATATGAATATTATTTTTGAAGATTCCTTTATAACAAATCACTCGGTATTTTATAATGCGGATCTTCTTTAATATTAACCTGAATAATAGCCGAAGCATTTTCTAATAATTTACGACTGTCTTCGCTTAAATACGTTAAAATCACTTTTTTATTACGGTCTGCATATTTTTTAGTGAGTGTATCAACTGCTTCAATACCGCTCATATCGGCAATTCTACTTTCTTTAAAAGAAATCATAATGGTTTCCGGGTCGTTAACAATATCAAATTTTTCATTGAAATTAGCAACCGATCCAAAAAACAACGGTCCGTATATTTCGTAATGCTTTACTCCGTTTTCATCAACATATTTGCGTGCTCGAATGCGTTTGGCACTTTCCCATGCAAAAACCAAGGCAGATATGATAATTCCTACCAAAACAGCCAGCGCCAAATTGTGCAATACAATGGTAATAGCGGCAACAATAACGGTAACTAAAATATCACTTACAGGCATTTTGGTCATTTTTTTGAAAAATCCCCAGCTAAAAGTAGTGATAGCAACCATCATCATAACACCAACCAACGCCGCCATAGGAATTTTTTCAATAACAGGCGCTCCAACCAAAATAATCAGTAAAATAGCCAAAGCACTTACAATTCCCGAAACACGCTGGCGTGCCCCTGCATTCAAGTTCACAAATGTTTGTGCAATCATGGCACAACCGCCCATGCCTGTGAAAAATCCGTTGGTAATATTGGCAATTCCTTGCGCAACCGATTCTTTATTGGCGTTGCCACGAGTTTCGGTCACTTCATCTACCAGGGTCAGGGTTAGTAACGTTTCCAACAAACCAACACCTGCCATAATTGCTGCGTATGGAAAAATAATCTGTAACGTTTCTAACGTAAACGGAATTTGTGGAATATGGAACGGAGGCAAGCTGCCACTTATGCTGGCAATGTCTTGCACGGTTTTGGTTTCTATTCCAAATCCATGAACAATTGCGAAAATTAGGGCTATAGCTATCAAGGTAGCAGGTAATGCTTTTGATATTTTAGGGATGAAATACACCAAAAGCAAAGTAACTGCTACTAATGCCGACATAATGTATAACGATTCGCCTTGTAACCATTGAGCAGCAATACCAGATCCTGTTTTAAACTGCGCCAGCTGTGACATAAAAATAACAACCGCCAATCCGTTTAAAAAACCGTACATAACAGGCTGTGGTACCAATCGTACAAATTTTCCCAGTTTAAATACTCCAACAAAAATCTGAAAAATACCGGCTAAAACAACCGCTGCAAAAAAATACTCTATACCATACCCCGAAATTAATGAAATCATGACAATTACGGTTGCACCCGCACCACCCGAAATCATTCCTGGGCGGCCACCTAAAAAGGCTGTAATAATTCCCATGATAAAAGCACCGTACAAACCCGTAAGTGGGGGCAAACCAGCAACAATTGCAAACGATAACGATTCTGGTATCATGGTCATTGCTACGGTTAAACCTGCAAGAATTTCAATTCGATATAATTTTAAGGTATCCAAAATATTTTTTTTGCAAAATTACTGTTTTGAAAAAAGTAAATTAAAAATAATCTAATTCTAATTTAGAGTAAATAAAAATAATTAGTATTTTTACATCCGTAATTAAGTAAAATAATTATTGCTTATATTATTGTTGTTAGTTATTTAGTTTTTAATAAAGGTACGTTTGGCAAAGCGTACCTTTTTTATATTTTAAATAAAATAAGTAAAGAGTTTATAATGTACTGAATGCCAATTGCTAATACAAGAAAGCCTATGATTCTGGAAATAGCAACAATACCCGAAGCTCCCAAAATTTTTGAAATATAACTGGCACTGCGTAAAATTAAAAAAGCGGTAACAGCAACAGCAAAGATCGCAGCAACAATAAGCAGTTTGTCTTGTAATTGTGGGTAATCCTGATACATGGCAATTAATAACGACATAGATCCCGGACCTGCCATCATAGGAATAGCCAAAGGTGTTAAAGCAATGTCGTTTCGTTGTTGTGCATCGTCGGTTACTTTTTTATTTACCCCGCGCTTTTTGCTGAATGTTCCCGATAGAAGTCCAAAACCCGATGAACAAATTACAACTCCGCCCGCAATTCTTAAAACATCAATACTGATGCCGAAAAAGTTTAAAATTACTTTTCCAATAAAAAATGAAATCACCAGAATTATAAACACGTTTACCGATGCCCAAAAGGCTGTTTTGTTTTTAGATTCTTTAGAATCTCCTTGTGTTAATCCTAGAAATATGGGAACAGTTCCCAAAGGATTTATCACAGAAAATAATGCGGCAAAAGTTATAAGAAATAAATCCATAGCATAAAGTAAGTTTTTTTTAAAGCTAAAAAATAATTTCAAATAAGGTTAAAAATAAAATGACTATTTTTATAAAAAAAATATGAACTACTCTTTTCTGGATTTAGTTTACGTTAAAGAAAATAAAACCGTTCAAGATGCTTTTGCCGAATTAAAGGCAACCGCACAACAAGCCGATCGACTTAATTTTAAGCGATATTGGCTGGCAGAACATCATAATATGGAAGGTGTTGCAAGTAATGCTACGTCGGTTTTAATGGGATACGTTGCAGAAAATACCCGCAAAATAAGGGTTGGCTCGGGCGGTGTTATGCTGCCCAACCATTCGCCTTTGGCTGTAACCGAACAATTTGGCACATTGGCGCAGCTTTATCCCAACCGTATTGATCTGGGATTAGGCAGGGCACCAGGAACAGACGGACTTACAGCACAGCAGATGAACGAAAATTTCATGAAAAACGTGCATGAATTTCCTAAAAATGTGGCTGCTATCCAACAATATCTTTCAACAGAAAATACCGACGCAAAAGTTCGTGCTTTTGTTGCAGAAGGAACAAATATTCCGGTATATCTGTTAGGGTCAAGTACCGATAGTGCTGTGCTGGCAGCAGCTTACGGGCTGCCGTATGCTTTTGCATCGCATTTCGCTCCACAACAATTGGGAATGGCATTTAAATTTTATACCGATGAATTTCAGGCAAATGGTGAAATTGCATCGCCTTATAAAATTGCCTGTGTAAATGTGATAATTGGCGAAACAAACGAAGAAGCAAAATTGCATGCCTCTACCTTTTATAAAATGTTTTTAGGATTGATTCGCAACCAGCGATCAAAAATGAAACAACCTGATATGGCTTTCTATGATGATTGGACAGTGGTGGAAGAAGCGCAGTTAAGCCAAATGACTGCCGGTAGTTTTATTGGTGATGAAGAAACTGTGGCTCGAAATTTGCAACAATTCGTCCAACGTTATAAAATTGATGAAATTATGATGTCGTGCCCAATATATTCGTTGGATCAACGTTTGTATTCTATGGAGAAATTTGCAAATATTGTTGTTAAAATATAATATGAAAAAAATACTGTTGTCAATTAGCTGTGCATGCGCAGTTTTAACTGTTAATGCAGCTTCAAAAGCTTCTTTTTCTAAAGAAATCAGTTATAGCAACCCCTTGGTTATTGTTAATGGGTACAAAATCCGTTTTGTTGACTATGCCAAAATTAAACCGGAACATATTGAAAGCATCATTGAATTAGACCCCGAAGATGCAATGGAAGTTTTTGGTGAAAATGGTAAAGGAGGGGCGATCATTATTAAGCTGATTGATAGTTTTAAAGGCTTTTCGTTAGAAGGCGCAAAGATAGACGAACGCATTATTGAAAAAGTTGCCTATTATGCCGAACAAGCAAAATTAAAAGAGCAGGCACGTTTAGAAGCCGAAGCTAAAGCAAAAAAAGAGGCTGAAGAAAAAGCTCGATTGGCAGCAGAAGCCAAAGCCCAAAAGGAAACTTTAGAAGCCGAACGTCTGCTGGCTGAAGAACAGTCGAGATTTAACGCTGCCGAAAAAGCCCGAAAAGAATTTGAAGAAAACCAGCGTTTAGAAGACGATGCAAAGAATCGTGCAGAAGCACAAACGAAGGCTGAAAAAGATGCCGAAGAAAAGGCTAGATTAGAAGCGGAAGACAAAGCCAAGAAAGAAGCCGATGAAAAAGCGCGATTAGAAGCAGATGCTCAAACTAAAAGAGATGCTGATGAAAAGGCTCGATTAGAAGCAGAAGCTAAAGCCAAGAAAGATGCCGATGAAAAGGCTCGAATAGAAGCAGAGGCTAAAGCCAAGAAAGATACCGATGAAAAAGCTCGATTAGAGGCGGAAGCTAAAGCCAAGAAAGAAGCTGAAGAAAAAGCCAAGAAAGAAGCCGAAGAAAAAGCCCGATTAGAAGCAGAGGCTAAAGCGAAGAAAGATGCCGATGAAAAGGCTCGATTGGAAGCAGAAGCTAAAGCCAAGAAAGCTGCCGAAGAAAAGACCCGATTAGAGGCGGAAGCCAAAGCCAAGAAAGATGCCGATGAAAAGACCCGATTAGAAGCAGAGGCTAAAGCCAAGAAAGAGGCCGATGAAAAAGCTCGATTAGAAGCAGAGGCTAAAGCCAAGAAAGAGGCAGATGAAAAAGCTCGATTAGAAGCAGAGGCTAAAGCCAAGAAAGAAGCTGAAGAAAAGGCTCGATTAGAAGCAGAAGCTAAAGCCAAGAAAGAGGCCGATGAAAAAGCTCGATTAGAAGTAGAGGCTAAAGCCAAGAAAGAGGCAGATGAAAAAGCTCGATTAGAAGCAGAGGCTAAAGCGAAGAAAGAAGCTGAAGAAAAGGCTCGATTAGAAGCAGAAGCCAAAGCGAAGAAAGAAGCTGAAGAAAAAGCCCGATTAGAAGCAGAGGCTAAAGCCAAGAAAGATGCTGAAGAAAAGGCTCGATTAGAGGCGGAAGCTAAAGCCAAGAAAGATGCTGAAGAAAAAGCCCGATTAGAAGCAGAAGCTAAAGCAAATGCAAAGAAACAAGCCGAAGAGAAAGCGCGCTTAGAGGCAGATGAAAAAAAGAAACAGGCTTTAAAAGAGCTTGAAAACCAAAAAGAAAACGATCAGGCAAATGTTGATTTTATCAATAAATTAGAGCAGGATTTTAAAAATAACATCAATAATCCGAAAATTAAAAAAATATTGATTGAGGGGAAGGAAGTGACCAAAAAAGAGGCTGTTAAATTAAGTGTTTTCGATGTAGAAACATCTATTACTACTTATGATAAAGAATCAGGCGACGGTACAATAGAAATTAAGCTTACCAAAAAGTAAGCTTAAAAATCTAATTCTTCTGCAATACCGAAATCTGCAATAAAACTTTGCAAAACAGCACTGTTTTTGTTGGTGTAAAATTTAGCGTACCCGGGTAAGTTATCTGTTTTAAGCAGATCGGCTTCCTTTAAAATTTTATAAGTGTGTTTGGCAACGGCATCGCCCGAGTCAATCACACTTATGTTTTTTGGCAGAAATTTGTTTAAAATAGGCATTAAATAAGGGTAGTGTGTACAGCCCAAAACCAGATAGTCTATGTTTTTTTCAATCATAGGATCTATATATGATCTTAACAGTATTTCCAATTCCTCAGAATACAGTTGTCCGTCTTCTATTAACTGTACAATTTTATAGCCAATCTGATTGATAAATTCAATACCTGGGTAAAGATTTTGTGCCTCGGTATATTTCTTGCTGTTTAAGGTTCCTTGTGTTGCCAAAACGCCTACTTTACCCGTTTTTGTATGTGCAGCAGCAGGTTTAATGGCAGGTTCAATTCCAATAATGGGTATGTTGTACAAACTGCGCAGTTCTGCAATGGCATTGGTTGTAGCCGTGTTACATGCAACAATAACAGCCTTGGCGTTGCGTTCTAAAAGCCATTCTATATTTTTAATAGACAACTTAATAATTTCCTCTTTTGATTTTTGTCCGTACGGGGCATTTTTACTGTCGCCTAAAAACAGGGTGTTTTCATTTGGTAATAAATGGTGCAGCGACCGCCAAATAGTGGTTCCGCCTATGCCCGAATCAAATAAACCAATAGGTTGCGTATTGTTGTTCATGAAACAAATTTAAAAAAAAACTACCTAAAGTTTTAGGTAGTTTTTATGATATTTAAAATGTAAAAGATACTAGTTAATTTTAAGTTCTTTTTTTACGTCTGCCATTAAATCTGGTCCGTCTGCTAAGATAACACCAGAACCAATGCTAGAATCCATTACATATTTATAACCTTTAGCACGTGCTACCTTGTGAATAGCTTGTTGTGCTTTTGTTAAAATAGGTTCAGATAAAGCTAATTCTTTTTTACCCATTTCTTGTTGTGCATTCTGAACAAATAATTGAATACGTTGTTCCATATCCTGCATCTCTTTACTACGGGTTTCGTTTACTGCATCACCTGCTGTAGCTGCTTCTGCCTGGTATTTTTTTAATTTTGTTTGGAAATCATTCTGCATGGTTTCCATTTCTTTTTTGTATTTGTCTTGCAGTTTTTCTAATTCAGTTTTAGCAGTTTTAGATTCCGGCATTGCAGGTATTAGTTCTGAAACATTAATGTGTGCAATATCTTGTGCTTGTGCTGTTACATTAAAACCAACAATTGCAACTGCTGCTAAAAATAGATTTCTTAATTTTCTCATTTTTGATTTTTAATTTAATTCAACTTATAAAACCTTTGCGAAGGTACTTATTTTTTTTAATTATTAATTATTTTTCTTACGTTCTTCCATTTCTTGCAAACGCTTCTGTCTGTCGTCTTCCAGCTTTTTCTTGCGTTCTTCGATCAGTTTTTTGCGTTCTTCCAAAGCTTTTGCTTTTTTGTCGGCAATTTCTTTTTTACGCAATTCCTGTTGTGCCTTTATTTGTTGTGCACGTTCAGACAGTGCTGGCGAATTGTTGTTTGTCTGTGTGGTACTTTTACCTGCGTTTGTTGCTTTATTTAAAGCATTTTGTTTTGCTTCTTCTCTGGCTAAACGGGCTTCTTCCTGCTTTTTAAGAATATCGGCTTTACGTTTTTCAATGTCTTTAAGCTTTTCTTCTCTTATGCGTTCGCGTTCTGCTTTTATAGCGGCAACTTTTTCTAACTGTTCGCGTCTGCGTTTTTCTTCTGCCGATTCTGCTGGTTGCGCATCGGTATTTTGATTGGTGTTTGAAGTATTTGCTAACTGTTGTTCTTTTTCTTCTTCCAGTTGGCGTTGTCTTTCTTCTAATTCATCACGTTTGCTGCGTTGACGTTCCTTTACTTCAATTTGTCTTTCGGCAATTTCAAGTTGCTCTATTTCTTTTTTAGACAACTTAGTTTTGTTACGTGTTTGATCCAGCTTACGAATTACCTGATCAGAAATTTCATCGGCAGAATTTACATATAGCAAAGCTGTTTCACTACTTGTTGATTTGTCAATGACAGATGAATAGCGTTTTTTACGGGCAATTTCTTCAACAATGGTAGAAATCTGATCCTGTAACGGTTTTGCCAGATCTAACTTTTGTTTGAAATAAGATCCGTCTTTACCGAATTTTTCGTGTTGATAATCCAGCAGTTCTTTTTCAATGATCTGAATATCTTCTTCTTTTTCATCGATTAGTTGCTGTGTAAGTAAAGGACGTTCTACATTTAATTGATCTTTTAAATCTTTAATTTCCTTTTTTTTACGGTCAATTACCACCTGCCATTCGGCTTCTCTTTTCTTTAATTCATTATTAGCTTCTACATACTCGGGCATCTTACTCAAAATAAAGTCTGAATCAATATAAGCAATACGACCTTTTTGAGCAAATCCTAAATTGCATAAGCAAACAAGTAAAATAGAAACTAATTTTTTCATATAAAATATTTATTCAAAATGTGTGCCATTAAAATTGCTGACCTAACACAAAGTGCGTTTGAAAACCACCTTTTTCGGTTGTACCCGGTACTTTATCAAATCCGTAACCGAAATCAATTCCTAACAAACCAAACATTGGCATGTGTACACGTACACCGGCACCTGCCGAACGCTGTAATTTGAATGGGTTGTAGTTGCTAAAACCTTCATATGCAGCACCCGCATCAAAGAATGATAATACGTAGGCACTCATTTGTCCTTTTAATGCTACAGGATAACGTAATTCTACACTGAATTTATTGTACACGGTACCACCTATTTCTCTGTTGTATTTTAAGGTCTCGTCGTATTTTGTCGGACTTAATGAATTGTCGTTGTATCCGCGCAGAGCAACATTCTCTCTACCGTCCATGCTGTAATTCATCATTCCGCTGCCTCCAAGGTAAAAACGTTCAAACGGAATAATACCGCGATCGTTGTTGTATGCTCCCAAGAAACCAAACTGACCTTGTGTACGCAATACCAGTTTTCCAACAATGCTGGTGTACCAGTCTGCTTTAAAATTAATTTTGTAATATTCTAACCAGTTGAATTTTTTCTGGTTTAACTTATCCTGGTCAACCCTTGCGTCGCGATAATCGGCAACTGGCAATCCGTTTTTGTCAAGATACGAACCAATTGGAATATCGGCACCTGTTACAGGGTTTGTTTGTACGCTTGTTGTTCTGTATTTGTATTCTTCCATGTTTTCCAAATTCTTGTAATCTACATTGTTGAATAAAGAATATGGTGCTGTAAATTTACCCGAAACACTTAAATAAGCTCCCGATTGCGGATAAATAGACGGCATGATCCCCCCGCGGTTGTCGCGAGAAAGTTCTACGGTGTACGCCAGGTTTCTTGATGCTCCGTTGCTGAAAGCAAAATAGTTCGACGTGTAATTGTTTAATTCATAATACTGAAAACTTAACGAATGTGATAAGGTAAAGTTATCGTCCGGTACCAACAAACGTTTTGCCATACCTATTGTTGCTGTCGAAATATTCAGTCCTTGGCTTCGGTCTATATCTCTTGTGGTATAGTTGTATGATTTTTGACTGGTATACGATAACGATCCGAATAACGATATTGGGCGGCGACCACCAAACCAAGGTTCAGAAAAACTTAAACTGTATGTTTGATAGTACGATGCAGCCTGCAAACGTAACGACATTTTTTGTGCGTCTCCCATTGGGAACGGCGTATAAGCTTCTTTGTTGAAAAGGTTGCGTGCCGAAAAGTTGTTGAACGATAAAGCCAGTGTACCAATAAAGGTTCCGCCACCGTATCCGCCCTGAACTTCTACCTGCGACTGACCGTTTTCTACTACCTGATATTCCAAATCTACTGTTCCGTCTACCGGATCTGGATTTTTAACATCGGGATTTATTGCCGTAGCATCAAAAATTCCCATGCTTCCCAAACGGCGAACCGATTCTACCAAATCAGCTTTAGACCATTTTTGCCCTGGTAGGGTACGCAGTTCACGTAAAATAATATAATCGTGTGTTTTATCGTTACCCGAAACACTAATGTTGTTAAAATGCGCAATAGGACCTTCTGAAATGCGGATGTCGAAATCTATGGTATCGTTGCGTGTAGCCGTTTCAACTAAATTAATTTGCGACCAAAGAAAACCGGAATTCTGATATTCGTTTTCAATGTTCATTCCATCTGGGTTCGTTGGCTCTTTGACACGTTTTTCCAATAACGGCCCGTTGTACACATCGCCTTTTTTTACCCTTAAAACGCGGTTGCGAAGGTATTGGTCCGGATATTCGGAATTTCCTATAAAACGAATGTTCCCGATGTAATATTTTTGACCTTCTTCTAAATTAATATCAATAGCTACATTGTTTCTTTTAGGGTCGTAAGTGGCTTTTTGATCAATGATACGGGCATCGCGAAAACCTTTTTCCTTGTAGGCATCAATAATGTTTGCCAGGTCGGTTTTATATTCTTTTTCAATAAATTTCGACGGCTTAATAATACGGAAAGGGTTTAAAAGACTTTTTTCTTTGGTCTTTTTCATAGCCTTGCGCAATTTGGCATCGGTAAGCTGGCTGTTTCCGTTAAAGTTGATGTCTGATATGCGGACTTTACTTCCTTTGTCGATAGAAATCAGTAAGTCGGCAGTCTTTTTATCGTCGTGAAGTTTTCTTTCAACCGTAACTTTTGTGTTGTAAAAACCGTCTTTTCTATATTTGTTGGTAAGATAGTTTTTAGTGGTAGAAATTAAGTTGTCGTTGATGATTTTACCTTCGGTAATCTTAATTTTCTTGTCTTGTTTGCCCGCAGTTGTTAGTTTTGCCGGAACTGCCAGCTGCAAATCTTTTAAAATTTCTTCTTTTTTGGCTTTTTTAATACCTGTAATTTCCACATTTTTCAAGCGTGGTAATTCGTTCAGGTGAATTTCAAGATTTAAAAGATCACCTTCAACAGACGATTCGTACACGTTAATATCGCTGAAATAACCTGTTTTCCATAATTTTTTAATGGCATCGGAAATTTCTTCACCGGGAAGGTTTATAATCTGCCCTTTTTCCAAACCTGCATAGGTGAAAATGGTGAGTTCGTTAAAATGATAATTTCCTGTTACTTTTATAGTTCCCAAACGGTATCTGCGCGGTGCATTCGGATCTGTTTCGGGAATTGCTGTTTCTTTTACGGCATCATTGGTACCGGTTTGTGTTGTTGCCGGCTGTTCTTGTGCATTTGCTGCAGCAAAGCTTACTAATAACGGGAAAAGGTATTTTAATTTTTTGCGATGCATTATCCTTAAAAATTACTTATTTAATTGTTCACTTGTTTTACCGTATCTACGTTCGCGGTTTTGGTAGGTTTCTAACGCCTGGTGAAGGTGTTCGTTAGAAAAATCGGGCCATAAAACATCTGTAAAATACAATTCTGCATAGGCAATCTGCCACAACATAAAATTGCTTATACGCTGTTCGCCGCTTGTTCTTATCAATAAGTCAACGTCTGGTAAATTATGGGTGTAAAGATGCTTATTAATAACCGATTCGTCAATAGCATCTATTGAAATTATATTATTTTTAACTTTGTTGCACAGCTCTTTTGTGGCTTCAAGCAGTTCATTTCTAGAGCCGTAGCTTAATGCAAGCGAAAGAGTTAAACGCGTGTTGTTTTTGGTTTTTTCTAAAACTTCTGTTAATTCCTTGCGAACTGATGCAGGCAAAAGGTCTAAATTGCCAATTGCGTTTAATTTTATATTGTTTTCGTGCAGTGATTTTACTTCTTTTCGTAAAGCTTTTACCAGAAGCTTCATCAGCATGTCTACTTCAAATTTTGGTCGGTTCCAGTTCTCTGTAGAAAAAGCGTATAATGTTAAATACGGAATTCCCAAACGGGCACATTGCTCTACCGTACGTTTTACCGCCGTAGCGCCGTTTTCGTGACCAATGGTTCTTAAAAAACCTTTTTGTTTTGCCCATCTGCCGTTACCGTCCATGATAATAGCCAGATGCTGTGGTAATTTTTCGGTAATAAGTGTTGTTTCTTTCATTTTATCTTGGGGCACAGTAGCAAGGGTTTTTACCAAAAGTGTACGAAATGTTGATGCCCGAAAAAACATACCAGTCTTTAGAATTTGTATTGCCAAAAGCGGTAATGTTTGTAGACGGGTTCGCCGGATTGCTTCCGTCTAAATTGTCGGTAAAGGCATAACGTGCACCTACTTCGGCACTAATAACCAGTTTTTTGTTCAACAGTGCTTTCACCCCTAAAGTAACTGGTACTGCAAGGGCGTATTCTGTGTCTTTTTCTATTTGTCGGGCGTATTCGTTAAAATACGTTTCTTTGTACGATATTCCGGCAATACCCGTATGCACGTAAGGTGTAAAGGCAAACCAGTCGTTATGCAGGTCAAATTCAAAAAAGTTGAATTCCAATCCTAACATCAGTTCGTTTAATTTGTTTTCTGTGGAAAGGTTACGGGCCTGGCGTAAAGGCATATCGGAATCTGCATCTTTACCCGTTATAGGCATATAGGTGTAGTTTACACGCCATGAATGCCGCGCACTCTTGTTCCAACGGTACTGAAAACCATAACCCATATCGGTAGGATTTATGTATTTGGTAGATCCGATATCACCAATATAATTGGTTGCACCTATGGTTGGCCCAAGTTCGTGTATCTGACTTTGAGCTGCCGTGCAAACACCTAAAATAGTTAATATGGTTAAAAGTTTTCTTTTCATTTGATGACTAATTTGCAAATATACTAATGTAAACGAATATATTTTATAATTATGATGTATTTTCTGAAATGCCGTTTAATTTCTTTTATCTTCTCCCCACAGCAATTTACTGCGCAGGGTTCGTAAAAAAGTTACCGAAGGAAATTCTACCATGTTAACCGTGTGGTTTGCCAGTGATATTTCTATTTCCGAATCGTTGCTTATGGCAGCCATTTCCGAATCTAACGACAATAAAAACTGTTCTTCGCGGCTGCTTATTTTCATTTTAATTTTACTGCGGTCGTTTATAATTAACGGACGGGTGGTTAAATTATGCGGCGCAATGGGTGTAATTACCAAACAGTTGCTGTCTGGTGTAATTATAGGGCCGCCACAGCTTAAATTGTAGCCCGTACTGCCTGTTGGTGTTGATATAATAATACCGTCTGCCCAATAGGTTGCCAGATATTCGTTGTTAATATAGGCTTCTACGGTAATCATTGATGTTGAGTTTTTACGGGTCACCGTAATTTCGTTTAAAGCAAAATTTACATTGAATTTTGCAGTGGCTTCATCAGGACCGTTAAGCTGCAGCAGCGTTCTGCGCGACAGTGTGTATTGGTTCGAAAACAAAAGCGGAATTAAAAAACCAATAGCTTCCTGCTGTACGTTTGCCAAAAAACCCAGCCTGCCTGCATTTACGCCAACTATGGGAATGTTTTTACTTTTTACAAAATTTGCAGCACGCAGCAAGGTACCGTCACCGCCTATACTTACAAAGAATTTGGTATCGTCGTCTATATCGGTATGCGATGAAAATGTTTCGTATTCTTTTTGCAGCACATTGTTTGTTACCAAAAGTTTGTAAAACTCTTGTTCAAAAATTACGGTAGCGTTGTGCGCGTTTATGGCACGTACCAGTTTTTCAACAATTTCTTTATAGTTGGGTTTGTAATTTTGAGCGTAAATGGCAAACTTCATACCTTGTTAAATGTTTAAAAATTTATCTAGATAAGCCGAACGGTCTTTAAGTTCGTTTAAATAGGAGTCTTGATTGTGTTCTGATATGATCTCATATCCAAAACGACGAAATGTCTGAATTATTTCATTAATGTTTCCTGCCGATGCCTTTATGGTAATCTGCGCCGTGTGGTTTTCCATTGCCGATACAAAAACACCTAATAGTTTGCAGTTGTTGCTTTCTACAATCTGGGCAATTTCGCTGATGCTGTAATCCAGATAATGTTTTTGTACCACCACAGCCAAACCGGCATCTTTAATAAAAGGGGTATGGTTTAAAAAGGGCAGTACATCTTCCTGAAAATAGTAACCTGTATATTTGTTGTTTTCGTTTAAAACCGCCAATACATTACAGTCAAACTGTGCAAATTTCTCTAAAACCTCAAACCAGCTGGCATCTTTTCTAACAAAATAAGGCTGCAGGGTATAGCGGTAGTCGCTTACGGTTTTGGTTTCCGATGGCTGAATGTCTAATGCGGCAATAGATCCCACATAAACATCTTGTTCCAATATCGGAAAATGACTGTATTGATTTTCTTCTATAAACGCCGCAATGTCGTTAAATTTTGTATCAAAACTAAAAGGCTTCGGTTTGTGTTTAATTAGATTCTGTATTGGTTTCATAGCTGTAAAATTCATTGCAAAATAATTAAAATAATCGGTTTTGTACCCAATTTACTTTGTATTTTTGTTGATAAATTAAATATGTAATGACAAAATTATCTGTAAATATTAATAAAATTGCCACATTGCGTAATGCGCGCGGTGGTAATGTACCCGATTTATTGAAAGTAGCTGCCGATGTGCAGCGTTTTGGCGCACAGGGGGTAACCATACATCCGCGACCAGACGAGAGACATGTGCGTTATCAGGATGCACGTGATCTGGTATCAGTTGTGCATACCGAATACAATATTGAAGGAAACCCTATGGATAATTTTATGAATCTGGTGTTGGAATGCAAGCCTACGCAGGTTACCCTGGTGCCCGATGCTGTTGATGCCATTACATCGAACGCCGGGTGGGATACCGTAAAACATCAGGCTTATTTAAAGGAAGTAATTGCCGAATTCAAGCGCAACGGTATCAGGACTTCTATTTTTGTTGATCCGGTTTTAAGTATGATTGAAGGCGCAAAGGAAACAGGAACCGACCGAATTGAATTATATACCGAAGCTTTTGCACACCAATATGGTTTGGGTAATTTAAAAGCGATCGAACCTTACACAAAAACGGCCGAACTGGCTAATGAATTAGGCTTGGGAATCAATGCCGGTCACGATTTAAGTCTGGATAATATCGAGTTCTTTAAACAGAATATACCAGGTTTGCTGGAAGTTTCAATAGGTCATGCATTAATATCCGAAGCTATTTATTTAGGATTGGAAAATGTAGTGTGTCTGTATAATCAAAAGTTGAGAGGATAGCAGTAAAAATATAAAAGCCTGTAGTTTGAATACAGGCTTTTGTCTTTCTTTCTATTTTTTTATGAATTTACGTTTGTAGGTAACTCCGTTAATATCTATTTCTAAAAAATACATCCCGGCGCTTAAATCTGAAATATTCAATAAGGTTGAATTTACTTTTCGTACTTCTTTTCCTTCTGTATTAAAGATTTTTACTGAATTTAATTGTTCGCTTTCAGGTAATTTAATTGATAATTCAGTTGTAGCAGGATTCGGGTAAACCATTAATTCCTTTTCTGCCTTTTCAAAATTTTTATTACTTAACGGTACGTTGTTATAATAAGCTTTGTTTCCCGCACTGTTCGTTATTACTAACTCATTATTTTGAATAAGGTATATAAAAGTGTCATTCCGATAGTTTTCAAAAAAGTTATAGTATCTACTGAAATACTGAATTTCTTCATTTGTCATCCATTCACAAGGCATATTCAAAGTAAGGCTAATCTGTCCCATAGAAAAGGTGAAATCTGTAGAGGTAACATTAACCGGTCCAAGAAAACTGGAGCAATAACTGCTTATTAAATTTGCATTATCTTCTGCAGAGGTTGGTGGGGATACAATAAAATGCCAGTCTCCCGATGTGATTCCGCTATTAGATATGGGTACGTTATCTGTTTGGTTGTTTTCTTCTATTTTGGTTAAATACCAATCTGTACCTGTAAAAGGTGTTTGTGCTTGTAGTTGGGTTAATACACAAAATGTAAGTAAAAGTATTGTGTTTTTCATAAGATATTTATTTTTAAGTGTTGATTATTAGTCAAATATATAAAAATTAACTGTTTAACGATACAATAATTTTTTTAGAGAATAATTTATAGATTCTAAAAATAATCCTTTTCGTATATTTGTGGTAATTGATTTACTATAAAAATGAACGATTTACTATACGCCAAAATTGAAGGCTCGGGAAAACCATTACTTGTGTTACACGGTTTTTTGGGAATGAGCGATAACTGGAAAACTCTTGGAGCAAAATATGCTGAAAATGGTTACGAAGCTCATTTGTTGGATTTACGCAACCACGGGCGCAGTTTTCATTCCGATACATTCAATTACCAGACAATGACCGCTGATGTGGTGGCATACTGCAAAGCAAATAATCTGGATAAGGTAGATGTAATCGGACATTCAATGGGGGGTAAGGTTGCCATGAATCTAGCGGTAAATTATCCTGATCTGATTGATAAATTAATCGTTGCCGATATTGCTCCTAAATATTACGAACCGCACCACCAGGATGTGATGGCGGCTTTAAACGCGGTAGATTTTTCTGCCAGTCCATCACGCAACGAGGTTCAGGAAACTATTGAAAATCATGTCACCGAACCGGGGGTGGTACAGTTTTTAATGAAAAACGTGTATCGTATTACGCCCCAGCAGCTGGGTTTTCGTTTTAATTTGGATGCGTTTAACAATAACGAAGAAGCAATTGGAGAAGCGTTGAAAGAGACCGATATTTTTAACGGATCTGTTTTGTTTTTAAAAGGAAGAAATTCCAATTATATTACCCAGGCAGATACCCAGATCATAAAAAAACATTTTCCAAATGCGGTAATCCAAACGGTTTCTAATGCTGCTCACTGGCTTCATGCCGACAATCCGACGGAATTCTTTGAGAAATCAATCGATTTTTTAAAATAATATGCATGCATAATAAATATTTTTGGTCATATTTAACGAATAATTAATAATTCTGTAATTTTCTTTAACGGTTTTTAAACTTTTATAAAAAGTTCTATATTTGGAATACTAACATTTAATAGAAGTTTAGTTATGAAGAAAATTTTATCTATTTCTTTATTATCGCTCTTGGCTACCAACACCTTTGCCGGTGGTTACCGCATCAGTATGCAGGGACAGCGACAATTGGCAATGGGGCATACCGGTGTAGCGGTTATCGGTCAGAATGCCGAAAGTTTGTTCTTTAATCCTGCAAGTGGTACTTTCCTAAAAAACAGGTGGAGCTTTTCGGCAGGTGCAACCGCACTGGTGTCTAACGTAAAGTTTCAAAACTCTTACTATAACTGGTCTAATTCTACAGAAAACATGGGTACTCCTTTTTATTTCTACGGAAATTATCAGGCGTCTGATCGTTTTTCTGTCGGTTTGGCTGTTTATACTCCTTACGGAAGTTCGGTAGAATGGGATCGCGACTGGCCGGGATCACACCTGGTAAACAATATCGATCTGCAGGCTATATTCGTTCAGCCTACGGTATCCTACAAAATTACCGACAATATCAGTGTGGGTGCCGGGTTGATCTATGTAAACGGAGGAGTGACCTTTAACAGAAACCTTTCGCGAAGTATGGTAGATGAAAACGGAAACCGTTCAGATGTTACCATCGATGCTGCCGGTGTTAGTGCCTGGGGGTATAACCTTGGGGTAACTGCCCGCTTGGACGATTATGTTACCTTTGGGGTAAACTACCGTTCGCAGATCGATATGAAGGTTGAAGGTGGTGATGCCAAGTTCCATGATATGCCGAGCTTTTTAGGCGGTACATATACCAACGGTAAATTTGATGCGACCATGCCTTTACCTGCCGAGTTAACGATTGGTTTTTCTTATCAGATCAATGACAAATGGCTGGCAGCAGTAGATTACAACCATACTTTTTGGAAAGCTTACGATAATTTGGTGATTGATTTTGACAATCCGGCAATTGCAACATCGGTAAATCCGCGCAATTACAAAAGCAGTGGAACTTTACGTGGAGGTCTGCAGTTTGCTCCTTCTCAAAAATTCTCTGCCCGTGTAGGTGGTTATTATGATATTTCGCCTGTACAGGACGGCTATTTTGCACCTGAAACACCACGTAACGATGCTTTGGCCGGAACCGTAGGTTTTACATTCCAGGTGTCGCCTAAACTGGGAATCGATTTTGCGGCAAGTGCATTACACTTTAAAGAAACCAAAAACTCATACGATCATTATATAGAAGATGGTTCGCATGTTTCTTTTGGCGGCGATTATCGTTCATCGGCATATTCTTTAGGTTTAGGTTTATCATATAACTTTTAAGCAATCATCATGAAAAAATATCAATCTATACTTTTAGCAGCATGTGCCATTGGTCTGGCTGCTTGTGAACCAGAATTTGAAAACGAGGTTACAAACGAATCATATTCCAGTGGAGAAGCCGATTTTTCTACCTATGTAGCGGTCGGAAATTCATTAACCTCGGGTTATATGGACGGAACCATGTATCGTTCGGGTCAGCAGTATTCGTTTCCTAATTTATTGGCAAAACAGTTTGCAGTTGTAGGCGGCGGTATGTTTACCCAGCCATCATACAGTGACGATGTTAACGATTTGGGAGGTTTGGTGCTTATGGGACAGCAGGCAGCTGCTACCCGGTTAATTTTGAATATGTCGGTAGGCGCACCACAGAATTTAAAGGGTACACCAACTATAGAAATCAGTAATTTACAGGCAAAAGCTTATAACAATATGGGAGTGCCCGGAGCCAAATCGTTTCATCTGCTGGCATCGGGATATGGTAATCTGGCAAATGTGGCAGCAGGTAAGGCAAATCCGTATTTTGTGCGTCACGCTACCACTCCGAATACCACTGTTTTAAGCGATGCCATGAGCTTAAACCCTACCTTTTTTACAAACTGGATCGGTTCTAACGATGTCCTGGCGTATGCATTGTCTGGCGGTGTCGGTGTGAACCAGGAAGGAAATTTAGATCCCACTACTTATGGTGGCGATGATATTACCGATTCAAAAGTGTTTGCATCTGCATATACCAATATTGTAAATACCTTAACAAGTAAAGGTGCCAAAGGCGTTGTGGCAACCATTCCTTACGTAACCTCTATTCCGCATTTTACTACGGTGCCTTACAACCCGTTAACAACAGATGCTTTAGGTGGTGCAGCAACGGTTGATCAGTTAAATACGCAGTTGCTGGGGCCTTTAAAACAAATTCTTACTGCTTTGGGTGAGGGTAGCCGCATTAATTCGTTTTCTAAAACCGAGGGGAATGCCCTTTTGATTAAAGATGAAACTTTAACCGATTTATCGCAACAAATTACCACAGTTGCCTCGAACAACCCACAGTTGGCACCATTGGCAGGTTTGTTAGGACAGTTGTACGGACAGGCGCGCCACGCTACTAAAAACGATTTGTTTGTATTAGGTACCAGTTCGGTAATAGGAACAACGTCTGCTGCTCCTATTTTTCAAAATGTACCGTCGCCTTATAAAGAATTGTTCAGTAAAATTGGTGTCACCTTTCCTTTAGAAGATAAATATGTACTGATTCCTTTTGAACAAAAAGAAATTAAAACAGCTACCGATCAGTTTAACGACATTATCTGGGCGGCTGCACGTTCTAAAAAACTGGCAATTGCCGATATGAATGCTATTATGGGCTACTTAACCGGTGGTATCCAGTTAGGAGGAGACGGTCAATGGTACACGGCAGATTATTTTAAAGGAACGGAAAACATGAACAAGGTGTTGTTTTCTTTAGACGGGGTGCATCCAAACCCACGCGGTTATGCCTTTGTTGCCAACGAAGTATTAAAGGTGATCAACGAACATTACAAATCTAATCTGCCATTGGTAGTTCCTGGTAATTATCCCGGGGTAACAATAAAAGCATCAAATTAAAATAAATAAGCTATGAGAATTTTAATCAATTTAATTGTAACGGCAGTAATCGTTTACCTGCTTGCAAATTTTTTACCGGGTGTAAGTGTCAGCGGTTTTGGGTCGTCAATAATCGTTGTAATCGTGTTGGCACTGCTTAATTTTTTAGTAAAACCATTACTGCAGTTAATATCCATTCCCGTAACCATATTAACGCTGGGTCTGTTCCTGTTTGTTATTAATGCTTTAATAATTATGTTGTGCGGATATATTGTAGGAGGCTTTCATGTAGAAGGTTTCTGGCCGGCATTGTTATTCAGTCTGGTTTTGTCTATCGTACAGTCAATAGTAGGAGGGATAGGCAGCAACGATTAATTTTACTAATAATTAATATTCAATTATTTAAAAATTTGATTGGCTTGTAAAAATAATGTATTTTTGCAAGCCAATTTTAGTTAGAAACAAAATTTACAATGAATATCACAAGAAATAATGTAGATGCTTTAAACGCAGTTATTACAATTGATTTAGCAAAACAAGATTTTGCAGAGAACGTAGAAAAAGTTCTTAAAGATTACAGAAAAAACGCAAATATCCCAGGATTCAGAAAAGGTCAGGTGCCTGCTGCTTTGGTAAAAAAACAGTACGGTCAGGCTATCATGTTCGATGAGGTGAACAAAATGTTACAGGAAAGTTTAAGCAATTACCTAAACGAAGAAAAACTGGATATTTTAGGAAACCCGCTTCCTGTTGCTAAAGATATCGATTGGGATGCTGATACATTAAGTTTTGATTTTGAATTAGGATTAGCTCCAGAATTTACTGTTGATCTGGCTGCTGCCAAAACAGCTGCAAAATACAAAATCGTTGCCGATGAAGAAATGGTGAACGAGCAGGTAGAATATATTCAGAAACAATACGGAAAGCTGGTTTCTAAAGAAAAATCAGAAGAAGGTGACGATATCCGCGTTAAAGTTTCTAACCAGGAAGAAGGAATAGAAAACGAAACAACAATCAACATCGCAGACATCCGTACAAAAACAAATCAAAAGAAATTCATTGGTAAAAAAGTAAACGATGAAGTTACTGTTTCTACTAAAGGTTTGTTTGAAGACGATCATAAACTAATGGATGTTTTAAAAGTAGATCACGACAAAATTCACGGATTGGATGTTGAAGTAACTTTTACCATTGAAGAAATTTCTACAAAAGAAAAAGCAGAATTAAACCAGGAATTTTTCGATAAATTGTTCGGTGAAGGCAAAGTAACTTCAGAAGACGAGTTAAGAAACCGTATTAAAGAAGATGCCGAAAAACAATTCGCACAACAGGCAGATCAGAAATTTATGAACGATGCGGTTGAAGCATTGGTTGACAATACAAAATTCGATCTTCCTAAAGAATTTTTAATCAAATGGCTGCAAACTGCAGGTGAAACAGAATTAACACCGGAACAAGCAGAAGAAGAATACACAAAATCTGAAAAAGGATTGCGTTACCAGTTAATCGAAGGTAAAATTATTACCGATAACGGTTTACAGATCACTTTTGACGAGATTAAAGACTATACTTCAGGATTGATCAAAGATCAAATGGCACAGTTTGGTCAGTTGGAACCATCAGATGACGATGTAACAAATATCGTATCCCGCGTTTTATCAAACCAGGAAGAAGTAAAACGTATTTCTGAACAGTTGATGAACGACAAAATGATGAAACTGTTCGCTGAAAAAGTAAGCGGAAGTGAAAAAGAAGTAACATACAAAGATTTCGTTAAAGAGGTTTACGGAGAATAATTTTCTGCGAAAATTTAACTATATTTGAGCGTCGAACGGTTTGTTTCGACGCTTATTTTTTTAATTTACACAAATAAAAATATGAATTACGGAAAAGAGTTCAAAAAATACGCTACCAAGCACCATAAGGTAAATAATATGTACTACGATAAAATCGTGGGCAGCATGACAC